>JAIERC010000466.1 GCA_019747165.1 Sphingomonas sp.
CGATATCGGCCGCTGTCACGAAGATTTTCATGGCCTGCAGCCGGTCCATTCATTCCTCTTTCGGCAATAATATCTTGCGAATTGTCGGCATTCTATCGTGTTGCTGAACGGATTACTACGCTGCCATCGCTTTGGAGAAATGCCATGTCTCGTCCGCCCCTGCCGCCCTTCACCACCCAAACCGCCGCGCAAAAGGCGCGCCTTGCCGAAGATGCCTGGAACAGCCGCGATCCCGCGCGCGTCGCGCTTGCCTATAGCGAAGATAGCCGCTGGCGGACGCGATCCGATTTCTTCACCGGTCGCGACGCCATCATCGATTTCCTGACGCGCAAATGGGCCGTCGAGTTCGATTACCGCCTGGTCAAGGAAGTCTGGGCGTTTACCGATAACCGGATCGCGGTGCGCTTCGTTTATGAATGGCATGATGCCTCTGCCCAGTGGTGGCGCAGCCATGGCAATGAACAATGGGCATTTGATGCAACCGGGCTGATGGTAAGGCGCGAAGCATCGGTCAACGATGTCGCGATTGCAGAAGCAGACCGGCTGTTCCGCTGGCCGCTCGGCCCGCGCCCGGCGGATCATCCCGGGCTCAACGAGATGGGGCTCTGATCACATTCGGCGCCGCAATGTCCTGTTGCCGGCGTGGTTTGTCGAAAACAGGGTGGTGCCCTATGCACCACCCAAAAGGGCACTCAGAGCATTGGGAAATTTTGCCCCCCCCTGAGACGAGCGGACCGCCATAGTCGCAGGCTAAAATGGGGGACAGGATTTGGCCGCTGTAAAACTGGCTTTCGACTGCCATCTGGCACGATCGTACCACCGCGATAACGACGAACTCGCAGACCAATATCCCGATAGCAGGTTTCGCATAACCGGCGCGCAGCACCGGCTTTTCGCTCAACCTAAGCCCGTGCTTTGGCCCATTATGGGGTGATACCAGCTTGCATACAGAAGACCCACAGCCGGCCATTAAGCCCGCTCACCCCAGTTCCCAGTTCCGGATGCTCGTTTATGTTCACCAGTCGGTGCTCCAAGCGGTCGCGCCCAAGGCTCGGAGTGTCAGGAAAATGGTTCGGACCCGTCATTCACAGACCCGACGCCGAGGACAGCTTCCGGCACCAGCGGATGTTAGAGGGACAGTTTGCGTCCTGCCTTGAAGCGAGCAAGTTTGTACCCGAGAATTGTCTGGACACTTTTACGGTGGAGCAGATCAAGGGAACCGCGCAACGTGTCACCTAATTTGTAAACTATGCACCCGGGCGAACGTCGTGCTTAAGCACGGGCAACAGATTGGCCTCGAACCAGGGGTTATGTTTCATCCATCCTGCACTGCGCCATGACGGGTGTGGCAATGGGAAATAGCTGGGCAACTGGGCCTGCAAGCCCGCAGCGCGTTCGGTAAGCGATTGCCCTTTTATAAGCGGCAGATAGCGCGTCTGGGCATCGCTGCCGACGAGCAAGGTCAGGCCACGGACCGGCAATGCGGCGATCACCCGGTCATGCCAAGTTGGCGCGCATTCGGGTTTCATGGAGAGGCGTCCCCGGCGCCTGACCGATAATGACAATCGAGGCGGTTGCACTGAACTGGACAATCGGGGGCGGCCCAGCGGCCAACTGCGCCGCGCAAAGTTTGCACGCGCGAATTTCGGCCAGAAGCGCCGGCGCCGGCTCGATCGCCATGTCCCTTCGCTATTTGGCTTTTTTCACGGGGGCGGACGACGCGTTGGCGACCAGATACGCAATAATGTCGGCCCTTTGGCCAGCGTCGGGCACCGTCAGAAACATTTTTGAGCCTGGTGCGACTTTTTGCGGCCCCTGCAACCACTTGTCCAGCAACGCTGCGGTCCAAACACCGGGCAGCTTCTTGATCGCAGTAGAATAGGGATAGCCCGGTGCTGTCGCAATACGCCGCCCGACGATGCCGCGATGCGCAGGGCCAATCCGGTTGGCGTCAAGCGAATGGCACCCGCCGCATTTCGCCTGATAGAGCGCCTGCCCATTGGCAGCATCGACCGCTGCGCGCGCCGGCGCGGGGTGAACACCCAACGTCAGCCCGATCCCGGCCAGAACCGCGCCAATGGCGGTCCTGGCCTTGTTTTGCTTCGGCTTGGTCATCTCAGCCAAACAGATACGCAGCTTTAGGGATGGTCCCGCCCGCCGCATTGTTGAGGATCGCCCAATGGACCGCCTCGTCAGTGCCCAGCTGTGCGAACAAATGGGCGAGCTGATGGTCCTGTATCGCGGCAATCTGGCCAACATAGGCGTTGGTCGCCCCCTGCTCCAGGCCGGCCGCGAACTTCACCACATCGCCTTCGGTTTTGAGCGATGCAATGTTCAGTTCCTTGATATATTCGGCATCGGTTTTCGGTTCGACTGGCTTGCCACCGGCCGATGCAATCAGCTTGGCGAGCGAATCGCGGTGCCCCTGATGGTGACCAAGGAACACCAGCGCCACGTCAAGCACACCCTTGCTCAACAGCCCGCTGCCGCCAGCGATCCGGTACGCGGCAATGCCTTCATGTTCGAGCGCAAGCGCGCCCTGCATAACGCTGACGTCGGAACTCGCAGAAGCAGATTTCTTGCCCGCTTTTCCCGCCCCGGCGATCAGCGGCGTGGCGATGCTTGCCATGCCGATACCCGCCGCAGCGACTCCGGCGGATCGGAACAAGGCGCGGCGGGTTTGCGGATTGATGTCGATGAAATCGGTCATGATGTCCTCCTGTTTTCTGGTCGTGCGTTCAGCCGACGATCTTCAGCGCCGCCGGTCTTCGTGCTTCGTCGGGCGAGATACCGATGCCCTTGATGCGACATATCCTTGCGCAGCCGCCGGTCTCCGCTCAATCCAGGCTGGCCAAGTTGGGGCGCCAGGCATCATGGTCGGGACGGTCAGCGTCGTTTTTCACCACGCCACGATGACCAGCAGGGGCCACCGCGCGCTATTTTTTCAAAACCGGATAGCCTTCGACATAAGTCCAGTCAGTTTCCTTGGCGGGAAGGTGGCAGGTCAGGCAGTCGGTCTTGTAGTCAGTTGATGTCGTCTTGG
The DNA here is from genome assembly GCA_019747165.1 of Sphingomonas sp. Taxonomy (GTDB): domain Bacteria; phylum Pseudomonadota; class Alphaproteobacteria; order Sphingomonadales; family Sphingomonadaceae; genus Sphingomonas. The sequence continues at coordinate 3,044 of JAIERC010000466.1, forward strand.
TTGGCTTGCCTGCATCGAACCATGCCCAGCCCCAACCGTCGCCCCACAGCTTATTGCCGGCATGGCTGTTCTTGCTGTCCTTGACCATGACGAACCAGCCCATGAGCGAGTCGGCGCGGCTGACGACTCCCGTCGTCATAGGTCCGGTCTTGGCCGCGAATACCTCTTTGACCAGCGTCGTGCCGTCAGGGAAATGGCCAGTGGCACGGTGCGCGGCGGCAGCACCGGGAGAAGCATAGACGATGTGAAGCTGCTGCGATCCAGCTGTTGCCTCCGCCGCGACCGCCCAAGTGCCGAGATATTGGTAGCTGTCGCGATAGTTGGCCGGCACGCGAAGGTCGCCTTTCGCATTCGCGCCGACATCAGCCACGATCGCCGTCGACGCGGGGACACAAGCCGACAGGGACAGGCCAAGGATCGGCCCGCTGAGGCCGATCAAAGCCCAGCGAAGTTGTCGAACGCCGGTCAAAAGTCGAGCCGCGGATAGAATTGCGTCCAGACCATATCCTTTTTGGCATTGGCGGTATGGCAATCGGCGCAATCGGCGGCGGCCTTCAGCTTGCCTGTCGCTGCCTTGGGCTCGCTATGGTTGAAGTTGAAATAGCCCCAGCCATTGGTTGCAGCAAAGCGCTTGCTATCCTTGACCGAGACGTCGGCGCCGTTGAGCGAGCCAGGGAAATAGCCGCGGCCTGAAGGCTCATCGCGTGATCCATCCGGATGCTGTTGCGGCAGGGTCAGCTGCAGCTCCTTGAACAGGATCGTGCCCTCGGGGAAAATGCCCGTTTTCTTGTAGATATCGTAGGATACCGGCTCGATATAGACGTTATGGAATTCTGGGAAATTGGCCTTGCCGCCATTGAGCGCGTTGGGCGTCAACGGCGAGCCGACATACACCCATTTCTCGAAATTCTTGGGCAACACCAGATCGCCCGAGGGGGTGAATTCGGGCAAATAGCGGACGGCGGGCGAGATCGAGGCCGAGGCTGTCTCGATCACCGAACTGGTCGTTGCATTTTCTGGCTTGGAACAGCCCGCAAGCACGATCGCCGCTGTTAAAAGGGCGATGAATGACGTCTTGCGCATCTTGTTCTCTCCCGGCGTCTACTGGTGACAGTGCGCCGCGCGAACCATCCGCCTGATCGACGCATTGAACAACAGTTCAGCGGGCATATGGGGCGATGGGCATCACTTTCGGAACGATCGGCAAAATGCTCTGGTGGCGTTATTCCCTGAGGTCAGCGCGCATTTTTCGGGGTGACGTGCCGAACCGCTCGACAAAGGCGCGGGAAAAGGCAGCCGGGCTCGCATAACCACTGGCAATCGCGATTTCCCCGATAGTCTTGCGAGTCGTGGTCAGCAACGCAACGCCCTTTTGCAGGCGCCACTCGGCGAGATAGCCGATCGGGGCCATGCCGATTAGATCGTGGAACAGAATTGCAAAGCGCGTGCGCGACATGCCAACTTCGCGCGCCAGCATGCCGACCGTCCATCGCTTCGCGGGGTCACGGTGCATCAGCGCGATGGCCCGCCCGATCCGATCATCGGAAAATCCTTCGATCATTGCCTTCAACCGTGGGGCCTCGTCGCCGGCCGATCGGATCGCCTCGATGAACAGCACTTCGGACAGGCGGGTGACGACCGCGATCGAGCCCGGATGACCATTAAAGACATGTGTGACCAACATTTTGAGGACTTCGTCGAACCAGGGGCGACGACAGCGGGTGGCACCGGCGATATGGATAAAGGGCGGCAGCGCGCGGAGCAGCGGATGATCGGCACCGGACCCGAAGGTCAAGTGCCCACACACTAGCTGGGTCGCCGCATGCGGATCGCCCGAGCCGATCGACAGCAACGATGCGCCCCGATAGCCGACCGCTTCGAGCACAGTCTCAAGAGGCGGCGCAGCATCGGTGGGCTGATCGGCGAGAATATGGCTGGCACCATTGGGAATAAGGATGAAATCGCCCGTCTCGAGCATCAGCGGCTCCTGGCCTTCCACATGGCACCAGCACCGGCCGCGCACGACATGATGAAAGCGCGCGGCCCGGGCAAATGGCGGCACCGTGGTTGCCCAGGGGGCCGAAAAGTCAGTGCGGAAATAGAAATTCCCCTGCAACTGGATCGTTTCGAAAATATCGTTGAGGACGTCCATTGATTTTCCCCCAGCTCAGCGATCGCCAGATGCTGATAGCGATACCGCAGACACAATGGCGCGATCGCGTGACGCCTATCGGCCTTTGCGATCGTCTCGTCCAGATTGCCCGAAGGCCCTGCTGGATTGTGGCAAGCGGCCCTCAATCATGACGCGGACCGGTGACATTCCAGAACTCCATGACCGACGGGCTAGTCGATGGCCAACGGCGCACGCCTCACGTCGCGTGGGGGCAGGCCCGTGATCCGTGCGAAGCCCCGCGAAAAGGCGACGGCGGTGTCGATCATGCCGAGATAGCGCTGGATGCTGGCATCCACCTGTTCCATCCGACGGCGGATCGTCACGGGTGTGAAGTTCTTGACGCGCGCGTTCACGCCCCGAAAGCGGCTGCCGTCGACCGCGGCCGTGCCACCCGCAATGAGCCCGAGGTTGCGGCACAGCGAAACGAACCGGCGACACGCCGCCTGGATCGCAAGCCCATGATCTCGACGGAAGTCGGCCACCGTCTTGAAGTCGGGCGCGAGCTTGCCCGTCAGCCACATCCGCTCGACGTTGCGGTCCGCTTCGCGTTTGGGCCGTCGGCTCGACTGCACCTGGTTCAGATAGCGATAAGTATAGAGCTTGAGCAGCATCGCCGGATGGTAGCCCGGCCGTCCGGTCGCCGCTGCATCCGCAAAACCCAGCGCCGCCATATCCAGTTCATCGACGAACACATCGACGATCGGTACCGGACTGTCCTCCGCCACATAAACGTCCACGCAATCAGGTGGAAAAGGCTGCTGCCGCCGATCGCAACCCTCGATGAAACGCCCCACCATCGGCCTCCCAAATCAGGGCCCAATCATAGCATATCAAGGCGTTTTCACACAGCCTCGGCGGAAAAGCGAGCATCGGCCGGGTAGCAATAGGTTAGGGCAGCGCCACGCCCAGCCTGCTTCGGCAAGTCGAATTTATCGGCAGAAATTGCAGGCAAAGTTGGCCGTTGCCTTGTTGCCAAAGGGCTCGCCCGGATCACGCGCCCGATAGAACCGGTTCAACCGCGATCGATATGACCAGCACGGCACCGGTGCTGATTATCTCCCATGCTTCTATGCGCTGCCCTAGACGTGCAACAATCGATAAAGGCAACCAGAGCGGAAACCATCGCTTTACTTGGTTGGTAGATTGAAGCCGATTGAAGGAAGAAACGCGTCGACTTCGGCGAATACAGCGGTCGGCTGCTCGATCCAAACGAAATGCCCAGCCTGGGGGATCAACACGAGCTTGGAGTTCAACAGGTTGCGATGCAAAACAAGTGTTTCCTGCCACGGCACTTGCCCATCCTCGGCTCCCGCTACGATCAGCACGGGGACTTTGATGTCTCGCAATCGAGGCTCGAGATCAGCACCTTTCTGTTGAAAGCCCTTCATGGCGGCCGTCGAAAACCGAACCTGATCAAAGGCCGCCTGCGCGTTGGCCACCTTGGCGGGGTCAGCCATGAAGACAGGCATCGCCGCGACCATCTGCGCTTTATAGGCTTCGTCGGAAGCTGGCGGCGTATCGGACCCGAGTGCCTGCATCGCCGCTTCCAGCCCCGGTTTGCCGCGTCGCGCGGCGATTTGTTCACCAACCGCTGCACGATACGCCGCTGCTCTACTCTTGTCCGAATAGGTCCAGGACGGCGCCGTCGCAAACAGAAGGAGACCGCGCACATGGTCAGAATACCGAAGTGTGTACTCGAGCACCTGCGATCCCCCCATCGAATGACCGATAAACCATGGACGCTCGACGCCAAGATGCGCGCGTAGCGCTTCCAAATCGCGCACGAGATCGTCCATGGTGAAACTGCCCGAGGCGGGGCGCTCCGAACGCCCAGTCGCACGGGTATCAAGATAGACGATCGTGAAATTCTTCTCGAGCGGCTTCATCGACAGGAACAAATAGTCGGCGCTCGGCCCCCAGCCCGGGGTGGGCAGTATCGCGATTGGGCCAGACCCCGACACTTTGTACCAGAGGGAGACGTCGCCGGAACGCACTCGATGCTCGCCGATCGAGCGCGGATTCTCCTCAGCCTGCGCCGATCCAGCCAGCAGGACCATCATGGCAATGATCGCCAGCGCCGTTCGAAGTCCGTCTACAAGCGCCTTGCTGGCCGCAATAGCATAAAAGGTGCTGTGATGGCGGAGCGGTCCGGCACCGTGCACCGACTCGCAGCGCGGCGACAGGATGTTAGCGAAGAACATGAAGCAGTCCCAACAAGTTGGTGGATCCGAGTGGCCAGTGTTGTGCAATCCGTGTTCTATGTCCTTCGGAATCGTGCGAAACGACACCGGTAATCGATGACCACACCACTTCCATCACCGATGACCTTCAGCCGCGTACCGCCAGAAGTGCGGCTCTGCCGGGCCGAATGGTCCTATTGTGCGATGGAGCGATCAGTGTTGCCTGCGGTCATGCTCGACACGCCAGCTGCGGCGTTCCACCATCTCGCCCTTTCGCTCGACCTAATGCCGCGTCGCGTAAAGCTCAAAATGGACGGCCGGCACAGTTACGGTCGCAATGCGCCCGACACACTTATCGCCATTGCCGCGGGGGCTGGGGGGCAATCTTCTTGGGATGCGTCGTTTGATGCGGCATGCTTCTATTTCTCGGATGCCGGGTTGGCCGCGGTGACCGACGACGGGGGCAATGTCCCTCATATCATGCTGGGCGTCAGCGCGGAGTTTCGGGCACCTGACATCGTGCGGCTGTTACACGCTTTGCGACACGATGCCGAGGTCGGCCAACCGCACGGAAAGTTGATCGGTGACGCGATCTTTATCGCTATAGCAGCCATGTTAGTCGACGGTCGACGCCGCGCCGCACTGCGCATCTCGAGCACGGGGACCGACTGGCGGGTCGGACGGGCGCTGGCATATATACATGCGCACCCGGCAGAATCGCTCTCGATCGATAGGATTGCGCATGCCGCGACGACAAGCCCATTTCATTTGCATGCATTGTTTCGTGCGGTGCTGGGTTTGTCGATCTGGCGATATGTCCTGCGCGAGCGTGCCCGCTACGCATCCGTGCTCATGCTCGATCCCAACCTCACGCTTGCGATGATTGCGCAACTTTCGGGGTTTGACAGCTACGCTGGCTTCATTGCTAGCATTCGCCGCGAGTATGGCATGACCCCTGCCGTATTACGAGCGGAGATGTAGCGCACATTGGACTTGTCGTAGCAAATGCAACTGATTGTAACGAGTGTGGCTGCGTAGCGGTCCGATGCTCAAACCCAAGAAACCTGTCAGTAACTCCCAGTCACCAAGTAGCGGTATTCCCAAATTCAACCGGCTCTATCGAGTTAACTTGTCCCTTATCCCAGCCCGGCGCCGGCGTGCATGCAACAGGCTCGACCAGATGATGTCCGCACATCTGCTCGAAGCGGCGGTTATATTCACGCTCGCGCCCGACGAAGATCGCATCGACCGCCGTCTTCATGTTGTCGTAGATGCCGCGCTGGCACGCACCGCCGAAGAACGCGAACGCCCGATCATGCGCGCCGAACACCATCTCCTGGTTTCCGCGCGGATAGCTGCTAATGTCACCAGACCACAAATAGACGTCTGTTTATTCTACTAATGGCTGAAGGGGTGGCAGTCGTTGCTCACTTGGCTGGGGGCTATCAGCCGGCGAGCGAGTGCGGTTGATCTGGACTCGCTTAGTGTCGAACCTGAACCGCCATTGACCCAAAAATGGTAAGTGCAGCTTCATTCCACAAGGCGAGAAGCCCGAGCGGCTAAGCCTTTGCTTGCGGATGGGGACGATATGACCAAGTTGCTTGCGTGCATTGCTGCTTTCGGCGGCCTGACGCTGTCTTCGACCGGGCCGGCGAAGGATGCGCCCTTCGATGCTCATCGAGAGGTAAGCGAGGCGATCCTCAGCATTCGCCGTGTCGCGATGAACCGGGACAGGCTCGACTGGTCCATGATCGAGGCGCGGGCACAAGAGCAGGCAAAGAACGCTCGGGACGAGGCCGATCTCTTGCCGGTCTATGGCTTTATCCTCGGACAGCTCGATGACCACAACCATTCAAGACTTCTACCGCCTCAGCCGGTGAGAGCCGCCTATGTCGCACGATACTGGACCAAGCCGATTCCGAAGGAAATCCCGCCGCGCGCGCTCCGCGCCGACGCAATCGAAGGGCGGCCCGTCGGCGGTACCGATCTGGCACTGCCAACCGGCAAGGTCGCACGGCTCGTCAACCTGCCCGGCATGAACGGCCCGGATGCCGATGGCGCATATGCCGGCGCGGTTTACACGAACCTCACCAAGGCCCCGGCGGCCTGTGGTTATATCGTCGACCTTCGCGAGGACACCGGGGGCAACATGTTTCCGATGGTGGCGGGCCTCTCACCACTCCTTGGCGATGGCTACAGGATGGTGGTGCCGACAGACACGGGGACCGCGCCGGTTGTCCTCGAGCACGGCACCGTTACTGGCTATGAGAAGGAAGGTGGCCCCGGTCAGGCCCTCGCGAAGGTACCGACCTGGCAGGATCGTCCGCTGATGGCGCAAGCGCCGGTTGCAATCCTGACGTCGGCGGCAACTGCCAGTTCGGGCGAAGACGTTGCCGTCCAATTTCGCGGACGTCCCGACACCCGCAGCTTCGGCGCAACGACGGCAGGACAAGCAACCGCGAACATTCCCGTGGAGCACAGCGGCGGTGTGGTCTTCTTCGTGACGAGCGGTCTGTTCGCGGATCGCAATGGCCACAGCTATCCGGACGGTTTGCGGCTAGACCAGCCGGTCAAAGCAAGTCCTGGCGCAGACGCTGTCATAGCCGCCGCTCGGCGTTGGCTCGCCGAACAACCGGTGTGCCGTCTGACACCCTGAACAAACTTTGTCTGCGATCAGCAGGGCCGCACTGGCCCCCATCCACTATCAAGGCGACCAAGAGCGGCAACTTGGCAGCCACGACGACCCAATGCCCGGTCGCTCACCGCGCGATGTGGGTTTCTCGAAAGCGGACGTCTGTTAATCTGGTGTAATTGGCCCTTACGCAAGCCCAGACAATCAGGCTGAACGGCGAGAAATCGGACTCACCCGCCATTTTCGAAATGATCACAGAAGGACAACTGAAGATAGAAGCTGACTTTTGCGCATCTGCTCATGCGTCGAATGGCGAGCGTTGCATCGTGTCGGGCCACGACTGACGAAAATGATCAATATGAATATGCCTCAATACTGCACGATGATGAGCAGTCCGCATTCTCGCGTTGTGGGGTTGGGCGCCCCCCAGGGTTCGCCGAAGTCAGCGGCTCTCCCGATATCACATGCGCGCTTCCGCTTGGTCGGTCAGAAAGTTTTCTCGATCTGGAGCGCGAAGGCGCGGCTGTTGGTGCGATCGCGGAACTCGATGCTGTTGATCGGCACAATGCCGCGCAGACCGTTATAGCGGGTCAGCGCGCGATCAAGGCGGCGACCGAGCAACTGGTTGACTTCAACCCGCAGTTTGGTCGCGCGCCCGATGTTCCATTCGCCATAGATCGAAAAATCCGGCCCCCGTTTGAACTCGCTGATTAACTGGCTGCGAAATATCCGGTCGGGCGGGGCATAGCTGAAGCTCCCGCCATAGGTGATGCGCGGGTTGACGATGTGTCGATAGTTGATTGTCGTATCAGCGAACTCGCCACCTTGCAGCGGCCGCGCCATGCCGTTGAACGGATCGCGCACTGAGGTTTTCCGCCAGGCGGAATCGATCGTCAGTTCCGCCCCGCGCAGCGCAAAGCCAAGCGGGACTGTGGCGAGCAAATCGACGCCAAAACTGCTGGCCGAGGGGAGATTGCCAACGCCCTGGCCATCACCGACTGGCACGACATCGATCACATTGGTTAGCCGTTCGCCAACGAAAGTGACGCTGACACTGCCCCGAGCGCCCCAGCGGCGTTCGGCCGTCAAGCGCAGCCCATCGGTCTGCGACGGCTGAAGCCGGCTGTTGGTCTGGGTCGCCGAACCGTCAGCGACTTGTTGCGCGCCAACGAAATCACCGAAATCGAGCTGGCCAACTTTGCGCTCGGCCCGCAAGCTCAGGGTTGTCCGGCTCGACGGGTTCCATGTCACCACGACGCGAGGTTTGAAGAACCGATAAGTATTGGCGGATTGGAGCGGTTCGGCCAGGGTAATGCGCGACGCCTCCACAGCGACAGTGCCTTCAATCGATACCTTCGCGATACCCGACCAGGTTGCCGACAGCGCTGCCGAGCCGCGGGTTTCCGCAACGCGCGTGCGGCCGGCATCGAGCGGCGTCGTGCCATTGTTGTCGATCTGCACGAACGCCGTGTTGGCAATCAGGGTCGTGCGCACCCCCTCGAGGGCCGCATCGACGGCAAGCTTTGGCCAGCGTGGCGCCCAGGTCGCGCGCAGGATGGTTTCCGACTGGTTGTCGTTCGATGTAAAGCGCGAACTCGCAATCACTCCGGATGGAAACTCGGCCCCGGCCAGCGATGTGCCGTTGCTGTTCGTCCAGGTCTGTAAGCCGATCAGCTTGGCTTCACCGCGGCCGATGGGACGTTTCAATTCCAGCGACAGCTCAGCACTGCGGCTCGGATAATCGTCCGATTCGATTTGCGTTCTTACCGGCACAGCAGCGCCGGCCGGAAAAGCGTTGAAACGATAGTTGCGGCCAAAAGCGCCGGACCGCAGCGAGGTCGCGAGCGTTGTGCTGATCCCGGCAACCGGACCGGCGATGCTGAACGACCCGGCATAGTTGGTGTTGCGCCGACGATCGATGAGCGGGCCAGCTTCGATCACCGTTC
>JAIERC010000420.1 GCA_019747165.1 Sphingomonas sp.
TTGTTGATCAGCACGTCGATGGTACCGCCCAACTGATCAAGCGCTGCTTGCCACAGCGCCGCCGGGGCATCGGGACGGCTGAAATCGGCCGCGATTCCGCTCGTCGTGCCATGACCGATCAGCGTGATTTCAGGCAAATCGAGCGCGTTGGCAATCGCTGCGCCAATGCCGCGCGACGAGCCGGTCAAGAGAATATTTTTCATTCAAACGGTTTAGCGGTTCCCCGCCGGTTCGTCACCCCGGCGCGCGTTTCAATTGAGCCGACGCAACCGAATTGGCGGTGCCCTTAGGCCGCGACGCTGGCCGAAAACGTATCGGCTGCGCCCTTCAACCCGCCTAGCCGATCATCGACTTCGCCAAAGGAGCGTTCCAGTGAATCGAAATCGCTGGCGACGGCTTCGGTGTCCGCGCGGATCGTGGCGATGGTATGCGACATTGAATCGGCGGTCAGCGCAGTTTCGTCAACGCTGGCGGTGATTGCCGTCACGGTCTGCGCCTGCGTTTCCATCGCGCGACGGATCTTGTCGGCAGAGGCTTGCACTTCGGCGACGGTTGATCGGATCGAACTCGTCGTCTCAACGCTTGATCGCGTGGCAGCCTGAATTGCGGCGATTTTGCTGGCAATATCATCGGTTGCGCGGGCGGTTTGGTTGGCCAGGCTTTTCACTTCCTGCGCCACCACGGCAAAGCCGCGCCCGGCATCGCCAGCGCGTGCGGCTTCAATCGTCGCGTTGAGCGCCAGCAAGTTGGTCTGCCCGGCAATGTCGCGGATTAACCCCAGGATCGATTCGATCGATTTGGCATGGTCGCTCAGCGCTTCCGACATGCCGACCGCAGCTCCCGCCTGGCCGCTTGCGCGCGTTGCGATGTCGGCCGCTGCTTCGACTTCTTGGCGGACATCTTCGATGGCATTGATCAGCCCGGCGGCGGTTTGCGCAGCCTCGCGCATCGCGAGCGCTGATTCCTCTGCAGCATTGGCGACTTCAGATGTTTTGCCCAGGATCCCGCGCGCCGAACGCGATGCATTTTGCGCCTGCACGCGGATCCGGTTGCCCAGCGCCGCCGTGCCTTCAATCGACGTGGCGATGCTCTCGCGAAACTGCGCTGATCGGCTGCCGCGCTCCTCGCGGGCGAGCTGGGCATCCCGCATGCCAAGATGGGTGGTCATGACATCGGCCTCGACCAGCGCGAGCCGCTGGACGATATCGGCCAGGTGCTGAATGCGCTGCGTATCGCCCCCCAGCTTGTCGGCAATGATCGCCAGCGTCCGGCTATGCGCCAGGCTGAGCGAGGACAGCAGCGCTGGCAGCGGAATCTTGCCTTCATGCGTTTCGCTGGCATGATTGAATGCCTTGCGCATCCATTTGTCGCTAAACGGATCAGCATATTTCAACCGCGTATATTGCGCACTCTTCTGAACGCGCTGCGCCACAATGTCGTCGCTCAGCAGACTACGGATATGGGCCGTGACGTCGAGCGACAGATAATGCTGCCAAAACGCCCCGGCGATTTCCTCTTCCGATCCGGCGATCAGGCGCGAAATTTCTGCCGCGCCTGCGCCAATCGCCCCATCCCAGTCATAATCGCCAACGCATTGTGCGGCCGATCGTGCAGTACCGCTCCACCCCCCTAACGCCGTACGGTGCAGGTCTGCCATGCCGAAATAATCCTCTTCGTTACGCCGCCACTTTCGAAATGAAGTCGCTAGCAGTCGTCTTCAGGGTGCCGAGTTGGGCGTCAAAGGCATCAAAGCCCAGACCGACCCGGTCGATATCGCTGGCGACAGTTTCGGTATCCGCACGGATCGCGGCGATCGTGTGCGACATTGAATCGGCGGCCAGGGCGGTTTCATCGACGCTGGCAGTGATTGCGGTGACGGTCTGCGCCTGCATTTCCATCGCGCGGCGGATTTTCTCGGCCGATGCCTGTACTTCGGCAACGGTGGATCGAATTGACGCATTGGTTTCAACTGTGGAGCGTGTGGCCGACTGAATTGCGGCGATTTTGCCGGCAATGTCATCGGTTGCGCGCGCGGTCTGGTTGGCGAGGCTCTTCACCTCTTGTGCAACGACAGCAAAGCCGCGCCCGGCATCGCCAGCGCGGGCTGCCTCGATTGTGGCGTTGAGGGCCAGCAAGTTGGTCTGCCCGGCAATGTCGCGGATCAGCCCCAGGATCGATTCGATCGATTTGGCGTGGTCGCTCAGCGTTTCGGACATGCCAACGGCTGCCCCCGCTTGGCCGCTGGCGCGGGTGGCGATGTCGGCGGCGGCTTCAACTTCACTCCGCGCATCTTCAATGGCGCGGATCAGCCCGGCGGCGGTTTGTGCCGCTTCGCGCATCGCGACGGCCGATTGTTCAGCAGCGGCTGCAACTTCGGATGTCTTGCCCAGCATACCGCGGGTTGAACTGGAAGTACGGCTCGCCTGGGCGCGCAGCGCGCCGCCTTCATGGCTGACGCTTTCGACCATTTTGGCAATGCCATCGCGGAATTCGCCAGCCAGCCGGTCGCGGGCGACGCCAGCGCTGTGGTCGCGATAGGCGTTATAGATTGCCACGGTGATCTCGCCTTCCAGCGCGGACAGCCGCAGCAGCGTATCAATCAGCGAAGGCAATTTGGGGTCGGCGCGGTCGATCCGGCGCATCAAAATGTCGAGCGCGGCGCGGTCGCTGGCGTTGATCATCGACAACAAGGCCATTGGCGTTACCCCGCCGACATAGGCAGAGGCAACCGATCGCTCGATCGATTCGACCCAGTCTCGTCCGCTGGTGTTCAGGAAACGGTTGCGCAAAAAAGTAACGCCAAGGTCGATCATTTTGGCGGTTTCATGAGGCGCCCAGGTGCGTTCATCGGCAAAGCAGCGCAGCCATTGCTGCCAATAGGCTTCGGAAACGACGGAAATTTCCGCCTCCAACGATGCCCAAACGTCCCTGCTGGCAGCGGCCAGCGATCCGTCGAAATCAAATACCCGCAATCGCGCAGACAAATCGATTGCAGCGGCAACGGTGCCAATCGCGGGCAAATCATGGCTATTCAAGGAAATACCTCCATGCTGACGCACCCAGGAACGCGGCGAGTCACAAACTCAAAGCCGGGCCTATCCGGATTTGGTTAAGGGCTGGTTAGGAAGCGGGCGTGGCGCGCCGTTTTTCGGCAATCGCGGCATTGATAATGCAGATGATTTCAAACCAGCCCTTGTGCCGGGTTGCATCGGCCCGGCTCACGGCTAATACGGCGGCACAGCAAGCAAGGATTCCGTCTTGGCCACCCAACCCTCTGCGACCCGCCCGCGCTCGCCGCACCTCACCATCTGGAAATGGGGCCCGCACATGCTGGTCTCGATCCTGCACCGGGCGACCGGAGACGGGATGGCGACAGTGGGTACGGTGCTGTTCGTCTGGTGGCTGGCCGCCCTTGCCGGTGGCGAGGCGACCTATGCGCAGTTTTTGGACATTTTCACGGTGCAGTCCGGCGCGCTCAACGGGGTCGGCTATGTGTTCGGCATTGGCCTCACTTTTGCTTTTTTCCAGCATATGGCCAGCGGCATCCGCCATTTGCTGCTTGATACCGGGGCCGGATTTGAATTGAAGACCAACAAGCTCTGGGCACAATCGACGATGGTCGTATCGGTGGTGCTGACGGTTGCCTATTGGGCCTATTTGCTGGCGGGGAAATAATCATGGGTAGCGGAACCGAACTCGGCCGCGTGCGCGGCCTTGGCTCGTCCAACGAAGGCGCGCATCACTGGTGGCACCAACGGCTGACGGCCGGTGGCAATCTGGTGCTGATGCTGTGGTTCTTTGCCTCGATGGCACGGCTCCCGCAGCATGATTATGTCACGCTGAAGCTCTGGCTATCCAGCCCGCTCGCTGCCATTCCGATGATCCTGCTCGTCGCCAGCACCTTTTATCATTTCCGCATGGGCTTGCAGGTGCTGATTGAGGATTATGCGCACGGCGCGATGCGCGTTGCGCTGATGGTGCTGCTGAGCTTTTTCACGCTTGGTGCTGCCACTATCGCCATCTTCTCGATCCTGAAAATCGCTTTCGTTGCCGGAGCACCGCTCGCATGACCGCTGCCTATAAGATCATCGATCACACTTATGACGCGGTTGTCGTCGGCGCGGGCGGCTCGGGCCTGCGCGCGACAATGGGGATCGCCGAAAGCGGCCTGAAAACGGCGTGCATCACCAAGGTGTTCCCGACGCGCAGCCATACCGTGGCGGCGCAAGGGGGAATCGCTGCATCGCTTGGCAATATGGGGCCGGACCACTGGACCTGGCACATGTACGACACCGTCAAGGGCTCCGACTGGCTCGGCGACCAGGACGCGATCGAATATCTCTGCCGCGAGGCGCCCGCCGCAGTTTACGAGCTTGAGCACGCAGGCGTGCCGTTCAGCCGCACTGAAGAGGGCAAAATCTATCAGCGCCCGTTCGGCGGCATGATGCAGAATATGGGCGAGGGGCCACCAGCACAGCGCACGTGTGCTGCTGCTGACCGCACGGGCCATGCTATGCTCCACGCGCTGTACCAGCAGAGCCTGAAGTACGACGCGGACTTCTTCATCGAATATTTCGCGCTCGATCTGATCATGGAGAACGGCGTCTGTCGGGGCGTGATTGCGCTGTGCATGGACGACGGATCGATCCACCGTTTCCGCAGCCACCAGACCGTTCTGGCGACCGGCGGCTATGGCCGCTGCTATTTCTCCGCGACCTCGGCCCATACCTGCACCGGCGACGGTGGCGGCATGGTGCTGCGCGCCGGCCTGCCGCTGCAGGACATGGAGTTCGTCCAGTTCCACCCGACCGGTATTTATGGCGCCGGCGTGCTGATCACCGAAGGTGCGCGCGGCGAGGGCGGATACCTCACCAATAGCGAAGGCGAGCGCTTCATGGAGCGCTATGCCCCGAGCGCCAAGGACCTGGCCTCGCGCGACGTCGTGTCGCGCTCAATGGCGATGGAAATCCGCGAAGGGCGCGGCGTCGGCAAGGAGAAGGACCATATCTATCTCCACCTCGACCATATCGATCCCAAGGTGCTGGCCGAGCGGTTGCCGGGCATCACCGAAACCGGCAAGATCTTCGCCGGCGTCGATCTGACGCGTCAGCCGTTACCGGTCGCGCCGACGGTGCATTATAATATGGGCGGCATCCCGTGTAACTTCCACGGCGAGGTCGTGAACCTGAAGGACGGCAACCCCGACAGCGTCGTCCCCGGCCTGTTCGCGGTGGGCGAGGCGGCCTGCGTCTCGGTCCACGGCGCCAATCGCCTGGGTTCCAACTCGCTGATCGATCTGGTGGTGTTCGGTCGCGCGACCGGCAAGCGCATTGCCGAAATCACCAAGCCGCAGGGCGCGCACAACCCGCTGCCCAAGGGATCGGAAGAACTGGCGCTCGGTCGCCTGGATCATTTCCGCAACGCCAAGGGTAGCAAGACGACCGCGCAGATTCGCGGCGAAATGCAGCGCACGATGCAGAAAAACTGCGCCGTGTTCCGCGACAACGCGCTGCTGGCAGAGGGCAAGGCGAAGATCGGCGAGATTTATGCCTCGATGGCCGATGTCGGCATCGTCGATCGCTCGCTGATCTGGAACACTGATCTGGTCGAAACGCTCGAACTCGATAATCTCATCGCCCAGGCGGTCGTGACGGTAAATTCCGCCGCCAATCGCGAAGAATCCCGCGGTGCGCACGTCAACGAAGACTTCCCCAATCGTGATGATGCCAATTGGATGAAGCACACGATCGCGACCTTCGACGGCTGGGGCGGCAAAGGCGGCGCGGTCGCGATCGATTACCGACCGGTGCATGATTACACGCTGACCGACGATATTGAGTATATCAAGCCGAAGAAGCGGGTTTATTGATTTGAGTGAGCCGGGGGGCAGCGACCAAAAACCACGAACCCGGCTCCCGCGTCTGGTGCTGACACGTGTCGAGCGACGGGCGTTCATGCTCGAAATGGTGAGCGTTGTATTCGGCGTCCTGATCGCGCTCGCGGTGAACGAGGCGGTCCAGAACTGGCACTGGGCCGAAGATGTGGCCGAGGCGCGCGCCGGCATTTACGAAGAAATTCGTTACAACAATGACTGGATGGCGTTTCGGGTGATGCTCCGGCCGTGTCTTGATTCACAGCTCGAGCAGGCCCGTGCAGCAGTGGAGGCGTTGGCAGCAGGAAAGGCAACCCGAGCCAGTGCGTTGGCCGATCGGGTCATCGGCGGCCGTCTCGACAACCAGAATTGGCAAGCGTTGCGAACGTCGTCGACCTTTGAGCACCTCCCTGACCAGGAGCGACGCCGACTGGGTGAATATTACAGCCAGCTTGATGATCTGCGTGAATGGACTAGCGAAGAAGGTCGGGCATGGCGCGAGCTATCGCTGATCAATTTCGCACCGAACACGATCGAGCGATCGGACATTTCACGGATGCGCCTTGCAATCAAAAACGCGGAGGTGTTCGGTGAGGTGATCGGACGTAATTCGGCCAACCAGCTCGCTCGCGCGCAACGGTTTGTTCCGGCTCCCTTGCTGGCCAAGGCACCGCGCTATGCCCGTTTCGTCGAACGGATCAAAGCCGCCTGCGGCCAGTTCGGCCAGCGACCGCAAGACCTCGATGCTGCCGTGCGCCAGGCGCAACCTTGATTAACGGCGCGAACGGCCCGGTCGTACCAGCCTACACCCTCCAGCCGATCCGCCAGCCACATCTTGATCAACGCCTGCCGCGTCACGCCGCGACGCTTGGCCTGAATATCCGGTTAGCCGATCATTTTTTCGGCGTCCCAACAACGTCGTTCTTCGGGGAGTGAACCAGCCGCGCACTCGACCAGTCGATCCAATGGTCGATATCTTCGCCATTATCGAACATCTCATCAATTTCTTCGGCAGTTATAGGCCATTTCTTCGCTGGATCGAAGTCGAACATGGTGCATTGAATAGTGTGAAAAAGCTATAATTTCTGCTCAATCCAATCCCCGTTGACACTTTTGCCGCGAAGCGCCGTAATGCTGCGCGGTAACAAGGGGGCTTGGTTTTGCAGGGAATGGTGGCGTTTCGATTCATTATCGTGGTGTTGCTCGCCGCGCTTGCCGGCGCGTCGACGGCCCAGCGCCTCACCTATCGCGCGCCTCAGCATACGCGTGCGCCGTTGCCGGTTGGCGCGACGCCGGAAGACTTTGTCGCCTTTGCCAATGGCGGTATGCAGATTGAGCGGGATCGCGCGCCCGATGACCAGCTGGCTGAGCATCGTCGCCTGGTCAGCGCGCTCGATGGCTTGTTGCCGCAGCGCAAGGGCGTCGTCGATGCCTATGTGGTGTCGATCGCGCTTGATAGCGATCCGGTGTTCGGGCGCGAGGCGCGGGAGGCGGGGAAGGTCCTAGCCCGGCGCTATGATGCGGTCGGCAGAACCATCGTGTTCGCCGGCAGCGACGGCACCGGGCCGAGCGACTTACCGCGTGGCAGCCCCGATCATTTGAGCCTCGCGGTCGCCCGCATCGCCGAACTGATGGACCGCAGCGAGGATGTGTTGGTGCTCTACACCACCAGCCACGGCGCGCCGATCGGGATCATCTATAATGATGCCGATCAGGGCTACGGGGCCATCTCGCCCAATCGGCTGGCGGCGGTGCTGGGGGCGCTTGGTATCGATCGGCGGCTAGTGATCGTCAGCGCCTGTTACTCGGGCAACTTTGTCCCCGCGCTCGCCAATGCTGATACCGCGATTCTCACTGCCTCTTCGGGCGATCGAACGTCGTTCGGCTGCCAGTCTGACAATGACTGGACCTTTTACGGCGATGCGCTGATCAATCACGCGCTGCGCAAAGCTCAGTCAATCTCGGCGGCTAGCAGTGAAGCGCTCACGCTTGTCAATCGTTGGGAATCTAACGCACAGTTGAAGCCTTCTTATCCACAAACAATGATCGGCGCTAACGCGACGCGCTGGTTAGAAATTATTGACCGTCGGGCACCAAAGACATCAACCGAACCGGTTGGGCGTCCGGCGACGACATTGCTCGAAGCAAAATAAATCCGGTTCCCAGCCCGCCGATCAATCATCGCTCGATCAACATTGGATTCAGTTGAATCTGTCGGATGCGCATGATAATGTGACTTGGGAGATTATCATGGTCGGAATTGATATTTTCTTTGTTACTAACCGTAACTATTTGTCGGCCAACTCGACGAAATTTTTTGGTGGACGGTTTAACCCGGACGGCGTCGCTGCGTTGCGTTTTGGCACGGCACGGTTCGAGGTTTCCGGCGACAAGCCCGTCCTGATCGGCGCGCAGGTTTACCCCGAACAGCGGCCAAAGAATCCTGGCGACAAGTTTGAGGTAAGCGGCCGCATGAGTCTGCTCGATGCCTTGCGCGACCGAATGGCATCGGGGAAGCACGATACGTTAGTCTATATTCACGGATTCAACGTTTCGTTTGTTGATGCGTTGTCGGCGGCGGCACGCCTCGCCGCCGAAATTCCGGGCGACTATAATGTTGTGCTCTTTAGCTGGCCGTCGGATGGCGCGATGATTCCGTGGATGTCTTACTACAGCGATCGCGAGGATGCGCGCGCGTCCGGTCCGGCGCTCGCCCGTGCCTATTTGATGCTTTATGAATTTGTCGCGGACATGAAAGAGGCGGATCGCTGTGAGCGTGCCATCCATGTAC
The DNA here is from genome assembly GCA_019747165.1 of Sphingomonas sp. Lineage (GTDB taxonomy): Bacteria > Pseudomonadota > Alphaproteobacteria > Sphingomonadales > Sphingomonadaceae > Sphingomonas. Next base: position 8,664 of record JAIERC010000420.1, read on the forward strand.
TTGCGCACTCGATGGGGGCTTATGTGCTGCGGCAGGGTGTACAGGCCGTACAGGCGAAGGAGCCACGCAAATTCGTTCGATTGTTCGATCAAGTCATTCTGGCTGCAGCCGATGAGGATGACGATTGTTTTGAATCCGACGCCAAGCTCCGTCCGCTGCCGTCACTCGCGCGCCGAGTAACGGTGTATTTCAACCGTGCAGACCGCGCGCTGCTGATATCGGACAAGACCAAGGCCAATCCCGATCGATTGGGGTCGGATGGTCCACGGATGATGGATTTGTTACCCAAGAAGGTAAATATTGTCGATTGCAGCCGAATTGCGGCGGCTGCCGACCCGGTCGTGCAACACAGCTATTACATTAATAACCCTTCAATCGCGGCCGATATTACGGCGACGCTCGCCAACCAGGAGGCGATGGCAATCGACAATCGCGACGTCACCCGCCCTGAATATGCGTTTCGGATCAAGGGATAGCAGCGTTTACTGGCTCGTGGGTTAACGCCAGCGCAGATTCGCCCGGCTCAGATCGGCTACCGATTTCGCCCCCATCAACTTCATATCGCGCACAATTTCCGCCTGAAGATTGCCCAGCGTCCGCTCCACCCCGGCCTGGCCCGCCGCCGCCAGCGCATAAAGATAGAGCCGCCCGCCCGAACACGCCTTGGCCCCCACGCTCAGCGCTTTCAGCACATGGCTGCCGCGCGTAATGCCGCCGTCACAGATTACGTCGATCTTGTCGCCCACCGCATCGACGATTTCCGCGAGCTGATCGAACGGCGCGCGGCTGCCGTCCAATTGCCGCCCGCCGTGATTGGAAACCATGATCGCGGTCGCGCCGATATCGATCGCACGCCGCGCATCGCCCACCGACATGATGCCCTTGAGGCAAAATTGCCCACCCCAATCGGCGCGGATTGCTTCGGCGGTCTTCCAGTCAAGCGACTGATCGAGCATCTTGGTGAAATACTCACCGACCGACATCGACTTGCGCGATCCCTCGTCGAGATGGTCCTTCAGGTTTGAAAGCTCGAATGGCTCACGCAGCAGATAATCGAGCGTCCAGCGTGGGTGCATCGCAAAGCTGAGCGCCGACGACGGCGTTATCCGCGGCGGCGAGGTGAAGCCTGTCCGCAGGCACCGCTCGCGGTTGCCGCCAACGATCGTATCGACTGTCAGCGCAATCGCGTCGAACTTGGCCGCCTTGCACGCAGCGATCATCGCCGCGTTCAGCCCCTTGTCCTTATGGACATAGAGCTGGAATAACTTTGGCGACGCGATCGTCCGCCCAATCTCTTCAATGCTCACCGTGGCAAGCGAGGAAATCCCAAACCAGGTATCGAATTTCTCCGCCGCCGCCGCCACCGCCCGCTCGCCGCGCCAGTGGAACAGGCGTTGCAGCGCGGTGGGGGAGAGAAACAGCGGCATCGCGATACGCTTGCCCATCACCGTGACGCTGGTGTCGATCTCCTGAACTCCGGCGAGCACATTGGGCACCAGGTCGCAATCGTCGAAAGCGGCGGTATTGCGCCGCCGCGTCACCTCGTCGTCCGCCGCGCCATCGATGTAATGGAAAACAGGCCCCGGCAGCCGCGCTTTGGCGAGCCGCCGGAAATCCTCCACATTATGGCACTGGTCGAGCCGCATTGCCGCTGGCTAGGCGGCTCGATCAGCAAGGGCAAGGCTTCAGATCGTGAAGCCGCCATCAACGTCGATCGCGGCACCGGTAATGTAGCTTGCCTCATCGCTGGCAAGGAAAGCCGCGAGTGCCGCCACTTCCTCCACCTTGCCATATCGGCCAAGCGCGACATGCGGGGTTAGCACGGTCGCAAACGGACCGTCGGCAGGATTCAGATCGGTATCGATCGGACCGGGTTGAATGACGTTGACCAATATGCCCCGCGCGCCCAGATCGCGCGCCCAACCACGTGCCAATCCGGCAACCGCCGCCTTGGTCGCACCATAGACGGCGCCACCGGCAACTGGCATCGAATGGGCGTTGATGCTGCCGATGATCAGAATACGCCCGCCATCGCTCAGCAAGGGCACGGCAGCCTTGGTGCCAGCAAACACGCCGTCGACGTTGATCGCAAAGGTCTTGTCGAAATTGTCCTGCGTGTCGGCGCTGATCGGCGCGAAATTGGCGATGCCAGCATTGTGGACCAGAATGTCGAGCCCGCCCAGTGCAGCGGCAGCCTGTTGCACCGCCGCTGCCGTCGCGGCCCCGTCAGCCGCATCGGCCTGGATCGCCAGCCCTTTTCGTCCGCTCGCCGTGATCGCGGCAACGGTCTGGTTGGCTGCTGCCTGATTGCCCGCATAGGTGATGACGACATCGGCCCCGTCTTCGGCCAGTCGCTTTGCGATTGCCGCGCCAATGCCGCGCGATCCGCCCGTCACCAGTGCCTTTTTGCCGTCCAGTTTCTTGCTCATGATCTTCGTCCCTTCGCGCCGGGAACGATCGGGTTGACCGTCGGCGTCGCCAGCAGAGATGGGGCGGCGGGGCGGTGGATCAATCAGCGGCGGCCGAGGAAAACTTCGCGGCAATAAACAATCCCGATTGTTGCCCACAAATGTTTGCGACCCTGCGCGCCCTCATGTATCGGCTAGTGGCAGGGGTCGGTGATGCCCCTCGCCAGCAATGGGACGCGTTACACAATGGCCGAATTTTTTCTTCCCGCGAACAGCAAGGTCAAGCCGCAGGGCAAGGTCCACAAGGCGGCGTCAGGCGCCACGCGGATCAAGAAATTCAAAATCTATCGCTATGATCCGGACAGCGGCCAGAATCCGCGTTTCGATACGTTCGAGGTTGATCTCGATTCCTGCGGCCCGATGGTGCTCGACGCGCTGATCAAGATGAAGGCCGAACAGGACAGTTCGCTCACCTTCCGCCGTTCGTGCCGTGAAGGGATTTGTGGGTCGTGTTCGATGAACATTGACGGCAGCAACACGCTCGCCTGCACCAAGGCGATCGAGGATGTGAAGGGCGATGTGCAGATCACGCCCTTGCCGGCGATGAGCGTGATCAAGGACCTCGTCCCCGATTTCACGCATTTCTATGCGCAATATGCTTCGATCAAGCCCTGGTTGCAGACGGTGACGCCGCCGCCCTCGGGCAAGGAGCGGCTCCAGTCGCCCGCCGATCGCGCCAAGCTCGACGGGCTGTATGAGTGCATCCTGTGCGCCTGCTGCTCCACCAGCTGCCCCAGCTATTGGTGGAATGCCGACAAGTTTTTGGGCCCCGCCATCCTGCTCCAAGCCTATCGTTGGCTCGCCGACAGCCGCGACGAAATGACCGGCGAGCGGCTCGATGAGCTGGAGGATCCGTTCCGCCTCTATCGCTGCCACACCATCATGAACTGCGCCAATGTCTGCCCCAAGGGCCTGAACCCGGCCAAGGCGATTGCCG
>JAIERC010000228.1 GCA_019747165.1 Sphingomonas sp.
CGCTGGCCGGCGTGCCGCAATCGCGCGAGTTCCGGACGGGCCAGGCGTTTGCGGGCCAGCACCGCGACCGGCAGATTGGCGTCGCCAAGCAGCTCTTCTCCGCAATGGGCATCGCCCGCGATGATCAGGCGATGCGCCAGGATTGGGTGCTGCGCGGTTTCCGCCAATTTGACGCGCCGGTGTGCGTCATCATCACCTATGACAAAGTGCTCGACGGCAGCGACGACACCCCGTTTGATTGCGGCGCGGTGGCGACGGCGCTGGTCAACGCCGCCTGGTCGCGAGGGCTGGGCACGGTGATCAACAGCCAGGGGATCATGCAATCCCCGGTCGTGCGCGAACATGCCGGCATTGCCGATGATCAAGTGATCATGAAAAGCATCGCCCTTGGCTGGCCCGATGACAGCTTCCCCGCCAATGCAGTGGTTTCAACGCGCAAGACGGTTGATGAAGCGGCGGTGTTTGTGGGCTTTGGGGAATAGCGAAGGCCATGGGCGCGGCCCCCTTTCCTTTTGCGGTGCGCGCGGGCAGGACAGGCCGATGGAATTATCAGCGTTTATCGCCCGGTGGCTGGGCCAGGAAGGCGGTGCCGAGCGCGCCAACTACCAGATGTTCCTCACTGAATTCTGCACGGCGCTTGATCTGCCCCTGCCCCACCCCAAGGGCGCGGGGCTCGGCGATTATCAGTTCGAAGCGCCGGTAAAATCCGAAGCCGCCTTCGGCAAAAAGGGCACGCACCGCATCGATCTGTACAAGCGCGGGCATTTCATCCTTGAAGCCAAGCAGAGCCAGATCAAGCCCGGCGAAACCCTGCCGAGCGAACCCGCGCCCGAACCGCTGGAGGCTGTCACCGATCTGTTCGGCCATGTCATTGGCCATGTCGATGCCCAGGGCAAACGACCGCCCAAATATGATCGGCTGATGGCCGATGCGCGCGTGCAGGCGGAGCGTTACTCGCTTGGCCTGCCCGGTGGCGCGCATAAATCGCCGCCCTTCCTGATCGTCGCGGATATTGGCCGCGCGTTTGAGCTGTATTTCGACTGGACCGGCGACGGGCGCGGATACGGCTTCTTCCCCGATCAGCAAAATTACCGGATCACCCTCCAACAGCTTACCGACGCCAAGGTGCAGGCGCTGCTGCGCGGCATTTGGACCGATCCCGCCAGCGTCGATCCACGCGCCCGCGCCGTCGAAGTCACCCGCGACATTGCCCAGCGCCTGAGCCGCGTCGCTGAAGCGCTGGAGATCAATCACCGCGCCCAGCGCCCTGGCCGCAGCGACGACGAACTCGCGCGCGGGATCGAGGATACGTCGCTGTTCCTGATGCGCGTGCTGTTCTGCATGTTTGCCGAGGATGTCGGGCTGTTACCGCCCAAGAGCTTCCAGAACTTCCTTGATGAAGCCCGGACCAAGTCCGATCAATGGTGGCGCAGCGGCCTTGCCGATTTGTGGCGCCGGATGAATCGGGGCGACGAACATGATCGCTTCTGGAGCTTTGGCGACGCGACCGTGCGCCATTTCAACGGCAATTTGTTCAGCACCGCGCAGGTGTTCGATCTGCCCGCCGAGTATAAGGGCGAGCTGTTCGTCGCCGCGCGGCAGGATTGGCGATCGGTCGAACCCGCGATTTTCGGCACCCTGCTCGAACAAGTGCTCACCGATAGCGAGCGCGCCAAGCTCGGCGCGCATTATACGCCGCGCCCCTATGTCCAACGATTGGTGAGCGTGACGATCGGCGAAGTGCTGGCCGCCGAATGGGCCGCCGCACGAGAGGCCGCCCGCGCCCATGCCGATATGGGAGACCGCGCCGCCGCGCTTGGCCATCTGCGCGCCTTCCACACGCGGCTCACGCAGTTGCGCATCCTCGATCCGGCGTGCGGCACCGGTAATTTCTTGTATGTCGCGATGGAATTGCTGCTCCAGCTCGAAGGCGAGGTGATTCAGCTCGCCACCGAACTGGGCGATCCGATTGCGCCCGCTGTTCACCCCAATCAATTGCTCGGGCTCGAACTCAATCCGCGCGCGGCGGTGATCGCCGAACTGGTGCTGTGGATCGGCTGGCTGCGCCACCGGCTGGCCAACCACCCGGACGCGATCGGCGATCCGGTGCTGCCGACGCTGTCGAACATCAATGGCGGGCGGCATGGCGGCTTTGACGCAGTGTTGCGCCGTACCGAAACCGGCGAGCCGGACACCGCCCATCCCGGCGTGCCGGATTGGCCCGAGGCGGACTTCATCGTCGGCAATCCGCCGTTTATCGGCAAGGGCGCGATTATGCGCGCAGCGCTGGGCGATGCCTATGTGGAGGCATTGGCGAAGGCGAATCCGCGTGTGGCGGCTTCATCCGATTTTGTGATGCAGTGGTGGGACCATGCGGCACAAATTCTGGTGCGACCCGACAGCAGGTTACAGCGGTTTGGTTTCGTCACGACGAACAGCATATCGCAGATGTTCAATCGTCGGGTGATCGAACATTACCTGCACGTCAGCGGCGTAGGCGAGCAGCCTCCATTGAGTCTTATCTACGCTATTGCCGATCACCCTTGGACGAAGGCGACGCCCGATGCGGCGGCGGTTCGCATTGCAATGACGGTAGCCGCGCGTGAACAAACCCCGGGCAAGCTTTTGAACATTACTCATGAGCGAGGACTCGACACCGATAATCCGGAGATCGTAGCTGTCGAGGCTTTGGGGCGCATCAACGCTGACCTAACGGTAGGCGCAGACGCAAGCGCGACGGCGCCATTGAAGGCAAATCAGGGAATTTCTTGCAATGGAATGATGCTAGCAGGGCAGGGCTTCAAAATCAGCCTGTCTGAAGCCGAGTTTTATCTCCAGGCGGACGGCGATACAGCCCGCTCCGTAATCAGACCGTATCGATCTGGAAGCGAATTGGTACGTCGCCCTCTTAATCACTATGTAATTGACTTTACTGGACTTTCAGAAAAAGATGCTAGGTCAAAATTCCCTCGGAGCTACCAACACCTTCTAGAGGCCGTAAAACCTGAGCGTGACAAAAATCGTGACCCTTCATTTCAACACAAATGGTGGACTTTTGGTCGCACACGACCTGAGCTGCGCGCTGCAAGCGCCGCTTTGGCGCGTTATATAGCGACGACCGAAACCACAAAGCATCGTATATTTCAGTTTTTAGACTCTATCGTCGTGCCCGATCACATGATTATCGCCATTGCTAGCGACGACGCATTTCATCTGGGCGTCCTGTCATCGACGGCACATTGCGAATGGACACTTGTTACCGGCGGATGGCTCGGTGTCGGCAATGACAATCGCTACAGCAAGTCGAAGGTCTTCGATCCCTTCCCCTTCCCCGATGCCACGCCCGACCAGCGCCGCGTCATCGCCGAGCTTGCCGAGGAACTCGACGCCACGCGAAAAGCAGCACTCGCCGAAGTGCCAAAGCTGACGATGACCGAAATCTATAATCTGCGCAGCCTACTCGCGAGCGGCAAGCCGCTGAGCCACGCCGATCAGGACCGCGCCCGCGCCGCGCGCGCCGGCATCGTCGCGCGGCTGCACGATCAGATCGACGCCGAAGTCGCCGCTGCCTATGGCTGGCCCCACCCCCTGCCCGCGCCCGAGATCATCGCCCGCCTCGTCACGCTCAACGCCGAACGTGCCACGGAGGAAGCAGCGGGGACGGTGCGCTGGCTGCGCCCCGATTATCAGATCCCCCGTTTCGGCAAAGCGTAACCGCTCCCCGTTTCGCCTTGCAACCCACCGCCCTCGCTGGCATCCCTCGCGGCGACAAAATGATCGCGCACCATCGCAGACCCAGTGGAGAGCAAGCCATGAACAGCTATCTGAAACAGTATATCAACGGTGCCTGGGTGGAGAGCGACGGCGGGACCGTCCACCACGTCATCAACCCGGCGACTGAAGCCGCGTGCACCGCAATCACGCTGGGTTCCGCCGCCGATGTCGACAAGGCCGTCGCCGCTGCGCGTGCCGCGTTTGACGGCTGGTCGCAAACCACGGTCGCAGAACGCGCCGCGCTGCTGACCCGAATCATCGAGGAATATAAGCTCCGCATGCCCGATCTTGCCAAGGCGGTGAGCGAGGAAATGGGCGCGCCGATCGGCTTCGCCAGCGCCGCGCAGGTGCCCGCAGGCCTTGGCCATTTCATGTCGACGCTGAAGGCATTGAATGATTTCTCCTTCGAAGAACGGCTTGGCCGGGCGCGCGTGGTGCATGAAGCGTTGGGCGTCGTCGCGATGATCACGCCGTGGAACTGGCCGCTCAACCAGATCACCGCCAAGGTCGCGCCTGCGCTCGCCGCTGGCGACACGATCGTGCTGAAGCCGTCCGAAGAAGCACCGGGCTGTGCGATGATCCTGGCTGAAATCCTCGACAAGGCAGGCGTCCCGGCGGGCGTGTTCAACCTCGTCAACGGCGATGGGCCTGGTGTTGGTGCGGCGCTGTCGAGCCACCGCGATGTCGATATGGTGAGCTTCACCGGATCGACCCGCGCGGGCATCGCCGTCGCGCAGGCTGCTGCGGCCACGGTCAAGCGCGTGCATCAGGAACTGGGCGGCAAGGCCCCCAATCTGGTGCTGGAGGGCGCGGATTTGCAAGCCGTGCTGCCGCCTACGCTGATGGGCGTGCTCGCCAATTCGGGTCAGAGCTGCATCGCGCCGACCCGGCTGCTCGTCCACACATCGCAGACGGCAGGCGCGGTCGCGGTGGCCAAGGCTGTGTTCGAGGCGACGACGGTCGGTGACCCGGCCGAAATGGGCGCGCATATCGGCCCAGTCGTCAACAAGGCGCAGTTCGACAAGATCCAGGGGCTAATCCAGTCGGCAATCGACGAAGGCGCGACTTTGGTAACGGGTGGCGTTGGGCGTCCGGATGGCCGCAATTCGGGCTATTACATCAAGCCGACGCTGTTTGCTGATGTCACCCCGGACATGAAGATCGCGCAGGAGGAAACCTTCGGCCCGGTGGCGACGATCACCAGCTATAGCAGCTTGGAAGAGGGCATCCGCATCGCCAACGACACGCCTTACGGCCTGTCTGCGACGATCTCGGGCGACCCAGCGCTGGCGGCGAAGGTCGCGCCGAAAATGCGCGCCGGGCTGGTCACGATCAACGGCTGGAGCCCCGATGGCAACGCGCCGTTCGGTGGCTATAAACAATCGGGCAATGGCCGCGAAAACGGCAAATATGGCCTGACCGATTTCATGGAAGTGAAAACCATCGTCGGTGAGCCTGCCTGATCGCCAACCGCCATGCCGGTGATCATCGATATGTTGATGCCGGTGGCGGGCGATCCCTATACCGATATGGCAGCGGAAACGCTGCTGCCCTATCTGCAGCCCTTTGCTGATGCGGGGCTGGTGATCACGCCCCGGCCCTGGGATCTGGGGCCGGGCGACGGCGCGGCGACGCTCGCCCTGTTCGCCTGGGGCTATCACCACCGGGTGGCAGCCTGGCAGGCGATGCTGGCGGCATGGCCCGCCGACCGGCTGCTGCTCAACCCGCCGGTACTGCTTGGCTGGAATACCCGCAAAACCTATCTGACGGCGCTGTCGGCGGCGGGCGTGCCGATCGTGCCGAGCTGGTTCGGCGATGCCGATCAGGCCAGCGTTGATGCCGCGTTCGACGCATTTGGCGTCGCTGAGCTGGTGGTAAAGCCGCAAATTTCGGGTGGCAGCTATCGCACCATTAGGATCGCGCGCGGGGACTCGGTCGATCTGCTGCCCCAGGCGATCATCCAGCCCCTGCTGCCGGCGGTTGGGGATGAAGGCGAATTGTCACTGATTTTCATTGGCGGTGCCTTTAGCAATGCCGCGCGCAAGGTCGCCAAGCCCGGCGATTTCCGCGTGCAGCCGCAATTTGGCGGCTTCTTCACCCCGCTTGATCCGAGCGAAGAGGCGATGGCGATTGCCCGGCGCGCGCTCGCCGCCCTGCCCGCCGCGCCGCTTTATGCGCGGATCGATCTGATCCGGCTGGCCGATGGCTCATTGGCGCTGATGGAGCTGGAGGCGATCGAACCCGATCTCTATCCTGACCTTGACCCTGCGGTGCCCGCCCGGCTGGCGGCTGCGGTCGCGGCGGCCGTTAGAGCAGCGTGCTTTTAATCTGAACCGTTCGTGCTGAGCGAAGTCGAAGCACAGGGCGCACCGCTTGGCCTTCGACTTCGCTCAGGCCGAACGGAGGTGGTGCAGATTTAACGCACGTTGCTGTAGCGTGTGATGACTCCGAATTGGATCAACCCATACCCCGTTCGCCCTGAGCGAAGTCGAAGGGTATGCGTATCGCGTGGGCTTCGACTTCCCCCGGACCTGATCCGGGGCCGAACGGGTGTGGGGTTCAATTAACCTAACGTCATCACACTCAAAGGACGGCGGCTCAATAATCCTTGGACACACGGACGTTGACGCTCTGCCGACCGATCGTCGAGATGGTCGACAGGATCGATAGCCAGCGCGTCACCCGGAATTCGACCTGCGTCGCCGAATAGCCGGCACCGTCGCTGATGATTTCCGCATAAAGCTTGCGCGTAATGAATTTACCGGCGGCCACGGATGATCCCCTGCGGCCAATGCTGGTATCGGCCGGCAAAATCCGCAACCGATCAAGCCCGGCAACCCGGCGCAGCGCGTTGATCGGATTGAGCCCATCGCCCCGCCCTTGCAGCGAGGCAACGGCAGCGGCGAGCTGCAAGGCTTCGGGCGCCGATAGATTGGTGATCGAGGTGCCGAACAATAGCCGCGATAAGAGTTCGTCCTGTGGCAGCGCGGGCACGCTTGAAAAGTTGATCTCCGGCCGGGTTGCGGGGCCAGTCACCTGAATCGATGCCGACAGGCCGGTGCTGTCGGCATTGGCGGAGATGTCGATCACCGGATTGGCTGGCGTTTCCCCGGCAAAGCGGATCACGCCGCGTTGGATGTCGAACTGACGGCCAGAAAATTCATAAGTGCCCCGGATGATATCTGCCCGACCAGCGATGGCGGGATTGTCTGGCGCGCCGCCGATCTGCAAATCAGCCGTCCATTCGCTGGTCAACCCCAGCCCGTTGACGCGTAAGCCATTGCTGGCGCGCGCCCGCACATCGAGCTTCCACGGGGCAAGCTCGACATTGTCGGCTGCGCCCGACCCATCGGGCAAGTTAATCTCCCGGATATTGAGTTGCGGCACGGCAGTGGCGGAAACCGCCTGGCCAAGCCGATAGCGGCTGGCGTTAAGCACCAGATCGCCGGCAATCACGCCGCCAGCACCGCTGGAATGGATGGTCATCGGCCCGGTGACCGTCGCGGCGATATCGTCGCGATTGATCATCATCGCTTTGTCCGTTTGCAACTTCAGATCAATGCCGAAGCCGTTGACCGCCGCGAAATCAAAGCTGCCGCTGCCGGTTACGCGCCCGCCCTTGCCCGCGTCGGCGGCGAAATTGCTAAAGCTCAGTTGCGATCCGTTAAAGGTGCCGGTCGCCTCCACCCCGGTCAGCACTGTGCCGGTGGTCGCGCTTTCGATCCGCGCCGCCTTTGCCCGCACCACGCCACGAATGCGCGGATCATTGACCTTGCCGCCCAGATCGGCACCGATTTCGATCGGGCCGGACAGATCGAACAATTCAATGCCCGTCAACCGCCAAAGCGTATCGGCGGGGCCATCATAGCGGACCTGGGCGAATAGCTGGGCATTGGCGAGCCGTGCGCGCAAACTGCCTGCGCCAAGCGGCGACAGGCGCGCCTGTGCCCGCCCGATGGTTTTGCCGCCGCTGGCCATCACCGCCCGCAACGCGGCATTATTGGCTTGCAAGATGCCCGCAATCCCCAAGTCGATCGGCTTGGAGGACAGCACCAGCCCCGCCCGGCTGAGCCCGCGTACCGTCATGTCCATCTTGCCAAGCGGTGCCATGCCGCCGCCTTCGGCAAAGCTGAGCTTTCCCGACGCGCTGCCGGCCAGGCCGATCCCAGGATAGGCGATATCAAGAATGGTCAGCGGGAGTTGCGACACGGTGGCGTCGATTGCCGTCGAATCGCTCGTGAACTGGCCGCCAATCTCGGCATTGCCACCCGCAAAATCCAGCCGGGTCGGCGCGAGCCGCCAGCCATCGCCAGATCGCGTCACCACCGCCGGGGAAAGCAGCTTGATCGGTCGCCGATCAATCGTCCCCGCAGCGGTGATCCGGTAACGATCAGCAGTAACGTCCGCCTCTCCGCGAATGTCGAACGCGCGACCGCGCGACCCGGCAATCGCTGCCTTGATCGTGCCGACACCGCCGCGCAGCGACGCTGTGCCGTCAAATCGTGCCAGCCCAAGCGAGCCACGACGAAGCCCGCTGCCCTTGGCACTTGCCTCAACCGTCGCCCCCATGGGATCGAGCATGGTAACGAGGTCGAGCCGCCCTCGACGCAGCACAGAATCGCCCAAAACCTGCGCATTGGCGGCATCGAGATGGACCTCGATCCGCTGTACTCTGTCCACGGGCGCGAAGCTGATCTTGCCCGTCACCCCGCCCCCGCCGCCGACATTCAGCGTGCCATCAAAGCCGCCATCAGCCGCCAGCAGCGATCCGCTTGCCTTGATGCCACCGGCATCGAGCGCATCGATCATGATTGTTGCACGCCCGCCCTTGGGCAGATCGAGCCCGCCGCGCAGATCAAAATCGCCAAGCGTTGATCCGCCGGATGCGGTGAGCCGAAATCCCGCCGGCGTCGGATCAAGATGCGTGCGGACCTGGCGCAGCCCCAGCGTCTCATTGGGACGCGCGAGCAAAATGTCGAGCGTGGGGCGTTCGATCCGACCATCAAGCTTTAGCGTCAGCGGGCCATAGCTGTGCTGATTGCCGCTGCCGTCGAAATAAAAGCTGCCATCACGACGCCGATAGCCATTGCCGACGATTCGGATATCGGGCGCGGTAAGCAGCAGATTGCCGAAATGCAGGATGCCATCCGTCGATTGTTCAAGATTGGCGGTCAGCCTGGGCAAGCCCCCGGCCAATGACCGGAAAAATTCATTGTCGAGCCGGATCATCTGGACGCTGGCATTGCCCAGAATACGCACGCCCTTGCCATTCGGATCGGGCACCACCTGCAACATCGACACCACATCGACGATGCCGAGGCCCGGAATGAGAAAACGGCCCAGCCCGCCCTGAATACCGATATCGAAGCGACCATTTTTGAGATCGATGCGCAGGTTCAACTTGCCGTTGAGCTTGTCTGATTTGAACTGGAGGTCAGCGCCGTTGATCAGTGCCGCCGCGACCAGCAGCTTGCCGTCCAGCGTCAGGTTGCGCAAAATCTCGCCGCCAACCTTATCGATTCCAGTGACCTCAGCCACGCGCAGATGGATCGGCACCACCACAGGTTGCTTGCTGAGCCGCCCCTTGCCCGCCGCGACGACCTTGTTGAACCCCTCCTTGCCGAACGACACGAAATCCGCCGAGAGCCGGTAATCGAACGCCGCGCTGGCAAAGCTGCCATGCAATATCGTTCGCAATTCGACCGCGCGACCGACCATCCGGGTGAGCAATGCAGCCGGCTGCAGCAACCGGGTGCGAATCTGCAGCTTGCGGAAAGCGCTGTCGGCAAGATCAAGCCCGCCATCCATATCGATCGCCAGCGCCGACGATCGCAGCGTTAATTGACCATCGAGCTGTCGCGCCGCCAAGGTCGCCGCGCCGTTGATCATAATCTGCGGCACGGCAAGCCGGACGAATTTTCCGGTCGACATCCGCGACGGCGTCAGCGCGCCGGAGAGCGTATAGCGCCCCGCCTGGTTGCCCAGCGCGAGATCGACAACGCGCTTACCGCCGACATCGGCCAATGCCGTGCCGCGCCAGCGCGACCAGCGCCCCTGGCCCGCGATCCGCGCATTGATTGGCTTGCTCAGCCGGGCCAGCTTGGCGAGCATACCGTCGGCAGCGCCATCAGCGTGCAAATCGATGTCAAAGCGATCGCGATCCGGTTCGGCATCGAGTTTCAGCAGCAACCGATCGCTGCCTTCGACCAGCGCCCGCAGATCGATCAGCGCGCGGCCCTTATGGATATCAGCGCGTCCCGCGAGGCTGCCCATCCGCGCCGTGCCGGTCACGCCGCGGTCAATCGCGAGCCGATCGATGCGCAGCATCCCGATCAAAATATCAAAGCTGGGCAGCGCCGGGCCCGGTTTGCCGGTGCGCACCGTTTGCGGGAGTTTCACCAGCCTGGCCTCAGGGATCGACAGTCGTTTGATTTCGAGCCGGTTTGACAGCCAGGCGAGCGGCACCCAGCTGATCGACGCGCGCGGCACCACCAGAACCAGCCCTTTTGGATCGCGCACGCGCACATCAATCAGAGTCGCGTCGCCGAACACCGAGCCGTCGATCCTGCCGAGCGAATAGCGCAGTCCGTTCGACGGCCGCAGCGCGCCAACCTGATCGGCAATGAAGCGGTGGCCGATACTGGAATCAAGCAGCAGCAATCCCGCCAGCGACAGCACAATTAGCCCGGCAATCAGGCCACCGAGCCATCGCCAGACCCGCGCTGCCCCCGCGCGCGGCGCGGGCTTATCGCCAGCCTCGGTCAAAAAGCCTGCCCCAGCGAAACATAAACGGCAACGCGGGGATCACCGCGTTGCGGGTTGAGCGGCGTGCCGACATCAATACGGATCGGCCCGAAGTTCGAATAATAGCGCAGGCCAAGCCCCGCCCCATATTGCAGCGCCGTGAATCCGGGCAGGTTAGAGGTATAGATATTCCCGGCATCGAAGAACGGGACGAGCCCGAACGGCCCAAAGGCTTTGATGCGCGCCTCGATCGAGAATTCCGTAAGACTGCGGCCACCAATGGGATCGTTGTTCGGATCGCGCGGACCGATTGCCTGAAAGCCATAGCCGCGCACCGATGCGCCACCGCCGGCATAAAAGCGCCGCGACGGGGCAATCGCATCGCGCGGCGCCCCCGCGATCGTGCCCAATCGGACGCGGCCCGCAATCACCACCCGATCGCCAAGCGCCTGATAGGCGCTGGCATCGATCTGCACGCGCGCATAGCCAAAGGCACTGCCCTGCAGCGACAGTTCAGGCGACACCCGCCCGCCCAACCGAAACCCCTTGGTCGGGTTTAGCAAGTCGTCTGATCCGTCATAATTCAGGCTGACCGGCAAATCGGCGATGAAAAAGGTTCTGCGTCGGGCCGCACCCGTTGCAACAATCACGTCGCGTTCGTCCGATGCGGCCAGTTCGGCGCCGATTGACCAGGTCCAGGCCTTTTGAAAAAAGATCGTCGTCTGGCGCTCCAGGCTGCCACTCACCGAGAAGGTTGTGGCCTGAAAAGCAGCGCGATTGACGTTGGACGCGATGAGCTGGCCGGTGAGCACCCGATCGCGCCCTTCGAAATTGTTGCGACGGAAGATGACGCCGCCCGATTGCTCCTGCGTACCGGCGACTGCCCGAACGGTGAATGCGCCTTCCGGTGGAAACAGGTTACGGTGCGTCCAGCTCGCCGCCGCGCGCACGCCTTCCCCAGTGCCATAGCCAATTTCGCCCGCAATGGTGTGGGGCGGCGCAGGAAGCAAGGTGACGTCAATGTCAACCGTACCGGGTGCCTTGCCCTCTACCGGCTTTACTTCGGCCGATGAGACGATCCCGGTCTGGATCAGCGCCCGGCGCAGATCGTCGAGTTGGCTTTCATCGAAAGAGTCGCCGGTTTTAAAGCGCGCGATTTTTTCGATGTGCCGGGCATTCATCAGTGCATTGGGTGGCGTAATGACCCGCCCAAAGGTTCGCGCGCCACCGGGTTCAACGTGCATTTCCAGCGTTGCCGTCTGGGTGGCATGATCGATGACAATTTCTGGCTTGTCGATCTTGGCGAAGGGAAAGCCCTGCTCGCTGATCCGCGCCCGCATAGTGGCCTCGCCGACCGAGATGGCGTCGGCATTGACTGGATCATTGGCAGCGACACCGAACTCTTTGCGCAGCGGCGCTGCCTGATCGCCGGCACCAGCCAGCCCTGGCAGCGTGACCGTATCGAAATGATATTGCGGCCCGGGAACAACACTCAGCACCACCAGTGGCTCGCCGCCGGTCGTCTCCAGGCTGTTGCTGATTTCGGCATCATA
>JAIERC010000121.1 GCA_019747165.1 Sphingomonas sp.
TGACCGAGAATGACAGTATCGCCCGACTGGCAACTGCGCTGGCGGGCCGCTGGGAAAAGCTCGATATTCTTGTGCTGAACGCCGCCGCCCTGGGGACACTTGGTCCGGTCGCTGAAATTGATCCCAAAGAGCTGGCACAGGTGCTGACACTCAACGTTAGCGCGCAGGTCGCGTTGCTGACCGCGTTCAACCCGATGTTGCGCAAATCCGCGCATGGCCGGGTGATCGGGTTGACCAGCTCGGTTGCCCGCGATCACCGGGCTTATTGGGGAGAATATGCTGCCTCCAAGGCAGCGTTTGAGGCCATTGTCGCCAGCTATGGCCAGGAAATGGTCAATATCAGCCCCATTCGTACCGCCTTGATCGATCCTGGCGCGACCCGCACGGCCATGCGTGCACGCGCCTATCCGGGCGAAAACCCGGCATCGGTAAAGGATCCGGCGGTGGTTGGCGCGCGGATCACCGCGTTGCTGGCGGAAGATTTCGAAACCGGGCATTTCGAACGTATTGAGGGCTGATCTTAAGCGCTTTTGCTACAGGCGCTTGACAGCATTAAGCGCCCTTTCGCGTGCTTCTCGGTGGCCAATGCGTTTGGGCGGATAGGCTGCAGGGCGGCATCCGGCCGCTTCGGGATTATGGATCACCCCGTCGCCCAGCCCAGCTAATTCAGGCACCCAGCGACGGATATAATCGCCGGCACCGAATTTATCGGACTGCGAGAGCGGCGCCATGATCCGTACGAACATATTCGAATCAATGCCGGTGCCCGCCGTCCACTGCCAATTAACGGCATTGCTGCAATAATCGGCATCGACCAGCGTATCCCAAAACCATTTCTCGCCATGCCGCCAATCGATCAACAGATGTTTGACGAGAAAAGAGGCCGCGATCATCCGAACGCGGTTATGCATCCAGCCCGTCTCCCAAAGCTGACGCATCCCGGCATCGACAATCGGATAGCCCGTGCGCCCTTGCTGCCAGGCTTGCAGGTCGGCTTCTGCCTCTGGCCCTTCGCGCCAGGCCAACGCATCAAAGGCCTGGCGCGCATTGGCGCTGCCATAATCGGGGAATTGCAGGATCACATTCTGAGCATAATCGCGCCAGCCAAGCTCGCTTAAGAACGTGTCGACCGATCCCCCGGCCCCGGCAAAGCGATGCCAAAGCGTGGCAGGCGAAACCTCGCCGAAATGGAGATGCGGCGAAAGCGATGAGGTGCCGGCGATGGAGGGCAGATTTCGCTGCTCGGCATAGGCCGCGGCGATCGGATCAAACGCCGTCAGACGTTTGAGCGCGCCCGTCTCGCCCGGTGTCCAAACCGCCGTCATCCCGGTTGCCCAATCTGGTTTAGACGGCAGCAGATTCCAATCGCGCAGATTGTCACTATCCGGCCAGTCGGCGGGACCAGCAATCCGCAACGGCCCGGCGCGGGGCGGGCGTGGCGGCATCGTCGCTTGCAGCGCCCGCCAAAACGGCGTGAAAATCTTGTATTGGCCGCCACTGCCCGTCGTAATCGATCCGGGCGGCGCGAGATAATTGCCGTCATGCAGCACCAGATCAAGCCGCTTGGCCACTGCCTTTTGCGCGTTGCGCCACCACGGTTCATAATGCTGGAGCGCATGGACGCGCACGCTCCCGGTTTCTGCGGCGAGCGTGCTCAGCACATCCTCGCACCGCCCGCGCCGCAGGATCAGCCGCGATCCACGCGCCCGCAGTGCCGTGTCGAGCGCCATAAGGCTATGGTGCAGCCACCAGCGGGATGCACCGCCCATCCGCCGATGGCGCGGCGTTTCGTCATCAAGGACATAAACCGGCACAACCGGTCCCTCGGCCGCTGCGGCAATCAACGCAGCATGATCAGCGAGCCGCAGATCGCGGCGAAACCATAACAATGTCGGTGCAGTCATGCCCGGGTGGTCCCGTATTGGCGGTTGGTCATTGGCCGCTCGGTGAACGCCGTGCCAAGCGCCACCATCGATGCGACATGGCGACGCGCAACTTCCATGGCATCAAGGCCATAGCCCCCGCCAAGCGTGCTCGCCAGCGGCACAGCGCGATCGATCGCGAGCCCGGCAACAAACCGCTCGCGCTGCAAAAGCCCATTGGCACTCAGCTTTAATCGGCCCAGCCGGTCACCTTCAAAGGGATCCACCCCCGCCTGATAAAGGATAAGATCAGGTGCGAACTGATCGATCATTGGCACCAGCGTCTCGCTGAGCTTCGCCAGATAGCCATCATCCCCAACCCCGTCCGCTAGGCCGACATCGAGCGTCGACCGTGCCTTGCGCGCCGGGAAATTCTTCTCAGCATGGATTGAATAGGTGGCGATACCGGGTCTGCCCGCCGTCAGCGCCGCCGTGCCGTCCCCCTGATGGACGTCGCAATCCACGATCAGCACCCGTGACACACGGCCTTCGTCAATCAGCCGGACGGCGACGATGGCCAGATCGTTGAACACGCAAAATCCAGCGCCGCAATCGGCCAGCGCGTGGTGGCTACCGCCGGCATTGTTGGCTGCAAATCCTCGTTCTAGCGCAAGCAACGCGGCCAGCCAGGTGCCGCCGGGCACAAGCTGCGCCCGACGGGCGACCAGCGGGGTGACGGCAAAGCCGATACGCCGCTCTTTGTGCGGTGGCACGCGCGCCGCAATGACTTCCGTGACATAGTCTGCATCATGGACCGCTTCGATATGCGCTGTCGGCATCGGTTCAGGAACATGCCAATCGATCGCTGCGCTGCCATTCGCCAGCAAATCACGCACCAGCCCATTCTTGTTCCATTGATAGCCGCTACGTGCAGTTGCCGGGGCGACATAATCGGGGTGATGGACGACAGCGAACACCCCGCCTAGGTAGGGCCGGAAAGGCCTGCGCGCCATGGTTTCAGGAGAGATTGAATGACCGACCATTATACCCGCCCCGATGTTGCGCAATTTCTGGCCTTTCTGAATGCCCTGCCCGGGCCCAAGACTCATGAGCTTCCCCCTGCGGCGGCAAGGGCGATCTATGTCGCGAGCAAGGATGCCGCTGACCTGCCGATCGGCGAGCTGGCGGTGATGCGCGATTTGACCGCGCCCGGCGCCGCCGGGCCAATTCCATTGCGCCTGTTCGACGCACGCGCCGATCGGCCCGCTGGACCGGCTTTGGTCTTTTTCCATGGCGGCGGCTTTGTGATTGGCGATCTTGATACTCATGCTGGCTTTTGCGCGGAAATGGCACGTCAGCTCGATCTACCGGTGATCGCGGTTGATTACCGCCTCGCCCCCGAACACCCCTTTCCGGCGGCGACCGATGATTGCGAAGCCGCCGCGCGCTGGGTCGCTAGCAGCCCAGCCGAACTCGGACTGAACGTCACTGGCCTGGTGCTGTCAGGCGACAGTGCCGGCGGGAACTTAACGATCGTGACCGCCATGGCGCTACGCGATGGCCCTGCGCACGTGCCAGTGATCGCGCAATTTCCCATCTATCCCACGGTCGATCGCGCCGATGCGCATGGTTCTTACGAGATGTTCGGCGAAGGCCGACTGCTCACCAAGGACGGCATGAAATGGTTTGATGAGGCCTATGCCGCCACCCCTGGGGACTGGCGCAGCGCACCATTGCACGCCGCGCACCACGACATGCCGCCAACGCTGGTGATTACCGCGGGCCTCGATCCATTGCGGGATCAAGGTCGCGCTTATGCAGCGGCGCTGATCAAGCAGGGCATCCCGACGGTGTACCGTGAAGCAATCGGCAATATCCATGGCTTCGTCACGCTGCGCAAAGCCATCCCTTCGGCCCAGATAGAGGTGGATGGCGCGCTTGCCGTACTGAAGGGCATCATCGCCGAGGCGGTAGCTGCACAGGCATGAGCGACTTGCCCTATCGGCCCTGCGCCGGGATCATCATCGTCAATGCCACAGGCCTGATTTTTGTAGGCCAACGGATCGATAGCACTGCCGAGGCATGGCAATTGCCGCAAGGCGGCATCGATGATGGCGAAGACGCAGAGGCGGCAGCACTGCGTGAGCTGGGTGAAGAAACCGGGATTGCCGCCGACAAGGTCACGCTGATCGCTGTCGCGCCAGGTGAATTCTACTATGACCTGCCCGATGAGCTGGTCGGCAAGGTTTGGAAGGGCAAATGGCGCGGCCAGCGGCAGCGCTGGTTCCTGTACCGGTTGACCGGCGACGACAGCGATATTGATATCGCGACGGCGCATCAGGAATTCAGCGCCTGGCGCTGGTCAACGCGCGAGGAGGTCATTGCGCTGGCGGTGCCCTTCAAGCGCAAACTCTATCAGGATGTCTTTGCAGCCTTGGCCGATCATCTCCCTCAATAGGGTTTGGCGACCATCAACCAGACGGCGGCAACCAGCGGGACCGTGCCGATCAGCCCCCAGATGATCCAATTCCAGCTATCCCGCCGATAGCTTTCGGGAATCTCACCACCCTGGGCAAAGGTCTTCGCCACCTTGTGCTGCCGGATCTGGATCGGCAGCAGGATGATCATCCAGATCATGCCGCCGATCACGAACAAAATCTGGCTCCACAACAGCCATTTCGTCCCGAACAAGTCGAGCCCGGCGATGAGTGCCGCCGCATAGCCCCCCGCCATCGTCAGGATGATTCCCCACAAGGTCAGGCTCCAATCGGTGATTGTTACCAGCCGCTGGGCAAAGCCGATAATCCGCGGATCATGCGTGCGATCAGCGAACACCTTCCAAAAGGCGGTCGCCGTGATGTTGCCCATCAGCATGACGATACCGGTAATATGGAGGAACTTTGCAATGTCATAGGCCATGGCGGCGCTTCAAGCGGCTGGACCGCGCGCCGTCAAGACCAGAGACGACCACGCGCCTAGGGGGGTGGAGGGGACCCGCTGAACCGGCTAAGAGTCTGCAATGGCGATTTTGACCAATAGCGAATGCGCAGTAATTGATATTGCCCGCTCGCAACCGATGCTCGATCGCGTGCTCGCGTGGTCGGCAATGAACACCGGCACGCGCAACCTGGCTGGACTAGCTGCCATGGCCGGGCGGCTGGCGGATGTCTTTGCTGGGTTGCCAGGCGCGATCACGCTGGACACACCTGCACCGGTGACCGCAGTTCTGACCGACGGGCGGACCACCGAGATCGACCATGGCGCGCATCTGGTGGTGACGGTGCGGCCCGAGGCGCCGGTGCAGCTGCTGCTGACCGGGCATATGGACACGGTATTTCCCGTCGATCACGCATTTCAGGCGACCCGCTGGCTGGATGACACAACGCTCAACGGCCCCGGCGTTGCCGATATGAAGGGCGGCATTGCCCTGATGCTCGCCGCGCTGACAGGCATTGAGGCGAGCCCGGTTGCCGCCCGGATCGGCTACCAGGTGATGATCAATTCGGATGAGGAAACCGGCTCCCTCTCTTCCGCATCGCTGATCGAACGGCTGGCGCGCGGCAAATTGGCGGCCCTGACCTATGAGCCAGCTCTACCGGACGGCACGCTGGCTGGTGCGCGTGGCGGGACGGGTAACTTCTCGATCATCGTGCGCGGGTTGAGCGCGCATGCCGGTCGCAATCCTGATGACGGGCGCAATGCCGTGGTCGCCGCTGCCGATATCGCGCTGCGGCTGACCGCGGTGCGCAGCCCGTCGCTATCGGTCAATCCCGCCCGGATCGAAGGCGGTGGTCCCAATAATGTCGTGCCCGATCTGGCCATAGTGCGCGTGAATTTCCGGCCTGCGTCGCTTGCGGAAATCGAGCGCGCCCGTGCCCATGTCGCTTCGGTCGTTGCGGCGGTCGCGGAACTTCATGACGTCAGTATCGAGGTCCATGGTGGCTTCAACCGACCGCCCAAACCGATTGATCCCGGTGCCGCCAAGCTGTTCGCACTGGTCAAGGAAGCGGGCGCCGATCTGGGGCTGGACATCGGCTGGCGCGCGACGGGCGGGGTGTGCGATGGGAACAACATTGCGGCGTGCGGGGTGCCTGTGGTCGATACAATGGGGGTGCGCGGCGGCGCGATCCATTCGGCGGACGAATTTCTGCTCGTCGACAGCCTGGCCGAGCGCGCCGCGCTGTCTGCCCTGACCATCATGCGCATTGCCGAACGGGGGCATCTGTGACCTTTCGAATCCGCGCCGCGCGCGACAGCGATCTGCAGCATCTGTATGAAATGGCCAAGCTGACCGGCGGGGGCTTTACCAATCTGCCCCCCGACAAAACCGCGCTGGCTGCCAAACTCGAAAGCAGCCGCGACGCGTTCACGCGCCCCGATGGACCAATAACCGACGATCTGTTCGTCCTCATCCTCGAAAATGTCACAACCGGCGAGGTGCGCGGTACTTGTCAGATTTTCACCCGGGTCGGGCAGAAATACCCGTTTTACAGCTACCGGATCGGGCAGCTAACCCAGCAGAGCAAGGAACTGAACCGCACGTTCCGCGCCGATATGCTGGCGCTCACCACCGATCTGGAGGGCTGTAGCGAGGTCGGCGGGTTGTTCCTCCACCCGGGCGAGCGCGCAGGCGGGCTCGGCATGTTGCTGGCGCGTAGCCGCTATCTCTTCATCGCCCAGCATCGCGCGCGATTTGCCGATCGAATCCTGGCGGAGTTGCGCGGGATCATCGATGAAGCGGGCGGATCGCCCTTTTGGGATGGACTCGCCGGGCGGTTCTTCGGCATGAATTTCCAAGATGCCGATTATTTCAACGCGACCCACGGCCATCAGTTCATCGCCGACCTGTTCCCCAAGCACCCGATTTACGTATCGATGCTGTCGGAAACCGCGCGGGCAGCCATCGGCCTGCCACACCCATCCGGCCGGGCGGCGATGAGAATGCTTGAAAATGAAGGGTTTGCATTCGAAAATTACATCGACATCTTTGATGGCGGACCGACGATGACCGCGCGTACCGACCAGGTGAAGACGATCGCCAACGCCCGCAGCGCCACTGTGGTCAGCGTCAGTGATGACAGCGGCGAAGCGGCGTTGATTGCAACCGGCACGCTGGCCGATTTTCGGTGCGGTTACGGCAAGGTGCGCGAGGTGGACGGGGGTATCGGCATCGATCGCACCTCAGCGACGGCGCTTGCCATCGACACTGGCGACATGATCAGCTTCGTAAGGCGCGGATGATGCTGACCGAAATCAACTTCGACGGGCTGATCGGCCCCAGCCACAATTATGCCGGGCTCAGCCATGGCAATCTCGCCGCAACCAGCAACGCGGGCAAAACGTCCCGCCCCCGCGAGGCCGCGCTGCAGGGCGTTGCCAAGATGCGCGCCAACCTCACCCTGGGGCTGACGCAGGGGATTTTACTACCGCATGCCCGCCCGGATCACGCCTGGCTTGCGGCATTGTCGACCGACTATGAGTCGGCAACGCCGGCCCTGAAGGCACAGGCGCTGTCGGCATCGGCGATGTGGGCCGCCAACGCCGCCACGGTCTCACCGGCACCCGATACGCTCGATGGGCGCTGCCATCTGAGCGTCGCCAATCTGGTCACAATGCCGCATCGCAGCCACGAATGGCCGGGCACGCTTGCGCAGTTGCGGCTTGCCTTTGCCGACCCGGCCTTTGCCGTGCATTGCCCGGTTCCGGCGCCGTTTGGCGACGAGGGCGCCGCCAATCATATGCGCATGGCAAATGGGCATGCGTCGCCGGGGATTGAGATATTCGTTTATGGCACGGCAGGCGGTGGGTTCCCCGCCCGCCAACGGCGTGAAGCCAGCGAAGCGGTCGCCCGTGCCCATCGGCTCGATCCGGCCCGAACCTTGTTCGTCGAACAATCCGAAATCGCGATTGCGGCCGGGGCATTCCACAATGACGTCGTTGCCGTCGCCAATGGCCCGGTATTGTTCGCGCATGAACAGGCCTTTGCCGATCGGGATCGATTTTACACCGATCTCACTGATCGCCTGCCCGAGGCACAGATTATCGAGGTTCCGGCTGCTGCCATCAGCCTCGCCGATGCAATCTCATCCTATCTGTTTAACGCGCAATTGGTGACCTTGCCGGATGGCGACATGGCGCTGATCCTGCCCGAAGAAGCCCGCAGCAACTCGCGGGTCTGGAGCTGGCTGCAGCTGATGATCGCCGGCAATGGCCCGATCCGCCAGCTCAAGGTGGTCGATGTCCGCGAATCCATGGCCAATGGCGGAGGCCCCGCCTGCCTCAGGCTGCGGGTCGTGGCTGATCCGGCGACTGTCGATCCACGTTTTCTCGTCGACGATCAACGGCTCGATCAGCTTGCGGCCGTCATCGAGCGTCATTGGCCAGAAACGATAGACCCCAACGACATCGGCAACCCCGCGCTGATCACAGATATCGAAAATGCCCGCATCGCCCTGCTGGATGCCGTCGGGATTGTCGGGTTAATTGACAGTTTACCACCTTCGTAAACCGGGAATCGCGCATTTCCGGGAATGGCCCGCTATTTGCTTAATCCAGGCTATGCTTCACAAGATCGCCCGCCTGTTTGTGATCAAGACAAAGTTCGAGGCATTTCTCGTTATCTATGGGCTCGGCACAGGGGCAATCGAACGAGGGCTCCATTATGTGCAGCAATATCCCGGCTATGGCGGCTGGCTGTTGTTTTCCGTTTGCCCAATCGCCGTGTTCATGGCGGGCGCCCGCATTCTTGATTCAATCGAGCGGCAACAGGCGGATTGAAGCAACTTTTGCGGTGCCAAAGATAACTTCGTGGCAGTTGGCCAACGGCAAGCTATCTCAGCATCCATGAACACGCCGCTTACCCATTTGCAACGGCTTGAGGCCGAAAGCATTCACATCATGCGCGAAGTCGTCGCAGAGGCGGACAAGCCAGTAATGCTTTATTCCGTCGGCAAGGATTCAGCCGTGATGCTGCACCTTGCCCGCAAAGCGTTTTTCCCCGCACCGCCGCCGTTCCCGTTGCTGCATGTCGACACGACCTGGAAATTCCGGGCCATGTACGCCTTGCGCGAAAAGGCCGCTGCGGACGCCGGGATGCGCCTGATCGTCCACCAGAACCCGGAGGCACTCACCCTGGGGATCAACCCGTTCGATCATGGCAGCCGCCACACCGATATGTGGAAGACCGAAGGGCTGAAGCAGGCGCTGGCACTCCACGGATTCGACGCCGCCTTTGGCGGTGCGCGGCGCGATGAGGAAAAAAGCCGCGCCAAGGAACGCATCTTCAGCTTCCGCTCGGCGCACCAGCGCTGGGACCCCAAAAGCCAGCGGCCCGAACTCTGGCAGCTCTATAACGCGCGCAAGAACAGGGGCGAGAGCATGCGCGTCTTCCCAATCTCCAACTGGACCGAGCTCGACATCTGGCAATATATCCAGCTCGAAAATATCGAAATCGTCCCGCTCTATTTCAGCGCCCCGCGCCCAACTTATATCCATGATGGCCAGTTGTTCATGGCTGACGATGTCGCCCGGATGGAGCGCGTCCTTGGTCGCACGGTCGATATTGAGGAACGCTGGGTCCGCTTCCGCACATTGGGGTGCTTCCCCTTGAGCGGGGCGGTTGAAAGCCGCGCGACGACCCTGTCCGATGTGATCCAGGAAATGCTGTTGACCACCACCTCCGAACGCCAGGGCCGCGTGATCGATCACGATCAGGCCGCGAGCATGGAGAAAAAGAAGCAAGAGGGGTATTTCTGATGGCCCCCGCTCCCGCTTATGCCACCGAAACACTGATCGCTGAGGATATCGACGCCTATCTGCGGCTGCACCAGCACAAGTCACTGCTGCGCTTCATCACCTGCGGATCGGTCGATGACGGAAAGTCCACGCTGATCGGGCGCCTGCTCTACGATTCTAAGATGATCTTTGAAGATCAACTCGCGGCGCTGGAAGCGGATAGCAAACGGGTTGGCACTCAGGGACAAGAAATTGATTTCGCGCTTCTCGTCGATGGCCTTGCGGCAGAGCGTGAACAGGGCATCACCATCGACGTCGCCTATCGTTTTTTCACCACCGAGAAGCGCAAATTCATCGTCGCCGATACCCCAGGGCACGAACAATATACCCGCAACATGGTCACAGGCGCATCGACCGCTGATCTGGCGGTCATTCTGATCGATGCGCGAAAAGGCGTGCTGACCCAGACCCGGCGGCACAGCTACCTCGCCAAGCTGATCGGCATTCGCCACATCGTGTTGGCGGTGAACAAGATGGATTTGGTCGGCTATGAACGGGGCGTATTTGACACGATCGTCGCTGAGTATCGGGCATTCGCTGCGTCAATCGGGATTGAGGCCTTTACCGCCATTCCGATATCAGGGTTTCGCGGCGACAATGTCGCAAACCGTTCGGAAGCGATGGACTGGTATGTCGGCCCCACGCTGATCGAGCACCTCGAAAGCGTTGATGTCGCCAGTGATGCCGCCCAGGCCGGGCCGTTTCGTATGCCGGTGCAATGGGTCAATCGCCCCAATCTCGATTTTCGGGGCTTTGCCGGCCAGATCACGGCGGGCACGGTGCGTCCAGGCGATCCGGTTCGCATTCTCCCATCAGGTCGGGTAACGCATATCGACCGGATCGTAACGATGGACGGCGATCTTCAACAGGCGGTGGCGGGCCAGTCGGTGACGCTGACATTGCGCGATGAGGTTGATTGTTCGCGCGGCGATGTCATCGCCACCAGCGATTCGCCGCCCGAAGCCGCCGACCAGTTTTCCGCCACGATTGTCTGGATGGATGAAGCGCCGTTGCTGCCCGGTCGCGGCTATATCCTGAAGCTTGGCACGCAAACGGCTGGCGTGACGGTGCAGGCGCCCGACCATGTCGTTGATATCAACACCCTGGCCAAATTGTCAGCACGCAGCCTGGGTCTCAACGATATTGGCGTCGCCGACATCCATACTGACCGCCCAATCGTTTTCGAGCCCTATGCGTCAGGCGCAGCGCTTGGCGGGTTCATCATCATCGATCGCGCCACCAACGCCACCGTCGCCACGGGGATGATCCGCCACGCATTGCGGCGGTCAAAAAATGTTCATTGGCAGACAATCGAGATCAGTCGAGAGGCGCACGCCGCGCAAATGGGCCAGCAGCCGCGCGTGCTGTGGTTCACGGGGCTATCAGGGTCTGGCAAATCGACCATCGCCAATCTGGTCGAACAGAAACTCCATGCGCTCGGCAAGCACACCTTCCTGCTTGATGGCGACAATGTCCGGCATGGGCTCAACAAGGATCTGGGCTTTAGCGATGCCGACCGGATTGAGAATATCCGGCGCGTTGGCGAAGTGGCCAAGCTGATGACCGATGCCGGGCTGATTGTGCTGACTGCGTTTATCTCGCCTTTTCGCGCCGAACGCGACATGGTGCGCGGCATGCTGTCTTCCGACCAATTTGTCGAGATTTTCGTCGACACCCCGATCGAGCTTGCCGAAGCACGCGACGTCAAAGGCCTCTACAAACGCGCCCGTGCTGGAGAGATTGCGAGCTTTACCGGCATTTCCAGCCCCTATGAAGCGCCCGACACCCCGGACATCCGGATCGACACCACCACCGAAAGCCCCGAAGCGGCGGCACAGCGTATCGTCGAGGATGTCGTGGGAATCTGGAGTTACGATCTGTGAGTGACGCGGCCCTCGCCCGGTCGATTGCCGATGAAGCAGGCGCCTTGCTGCGCGATATTCGCGCAAAGGCGACCTGTTCCGACCGGGAAATGGGGCAGCGCGGAGATCGGGAGGCAAATCTGTTGATCATCGATCGGCTACGCGCCGCCCGGCCGGATGACTTTATCCTTTCCGAAGAGTCGCTTGATGATCGTGCCCGCTGCGCAGCGCGGCGGGTGTGGATCATCGATCCGCTCGACGGTACGCGCGAATATTCGGAACGGCTCGATGACTGGGCCGTACATATCGGCCTGGCGATTGACGGCGTGCCGACAACGGGTGCCGTCGCGCTACCCGCCTGTGGCCGTATTTTTGTCACCGACGATACTGCCCCGCTGCCCGCGTTGCCGCCGGGGCGTCCGCGCATGGTCGTCAGTCGGACACGGGCACCTGAAATTGCAAAACTGGTCGCCGGTGCGATCGGTGCCGATCTGGTGCCGATGGGATCAGCCGGAGCAAAGGCCATGGCGGTGGTGGCGGGCGACGCCGAAATCTATCTTCACGATGGCGGCCAATATGAATGGGACAATTGCGCCCCGGCGGCGGTAGCGATTGCAGCAGGATTCCACGCCTCGCGAATTGATGGTAGCCCGCTGGTTTATAACTGCATGGATCCGCTGCTGCCCGATCTGCTGATCTGCCGTCCGGAATGGGCGGCCCCTGTGCTCGCTGCCATTGCCCGGCTCCGTCCCGCTCAGGGACCAGAGCAACCGCAACAAA
>JAIERC010000163.1 GCA_019747165.1 Sphingomonas sp.
CTCGCGCTGCAGCAGCTCCAGCGTCGCTTCAAAAAGCGGGCGGAAATCGACGATATGCTCGAGAGCCTCATCGGGCGAATCGCGCTTCTCGACACAAGTGCGAGCGATTGTTTCGATGCGTTCTGCCGCGACTGCCAGCGGTTCGGCGCCAAACTGCCGCGCCTCCCCCTTCAGGGTATGGGCTGGAATCACCAATGCAGCAGCGTTACCGGCGCGCATTGCCGCCTCGATCGCCGCGACCGATTTGATCCCATCTTCCTGAAAATACCCTAAAATGCGCACAAATGCCGTGCCCAGTTCGCTACGCGCCTGCGCATAAGCATCCCAATCGACCAACATATTGCCCTGCAAAGTCACCTCAAACTCTCCATGCTGAACCGACTAGAGCGAAGGTTCCCCCATGGTTTAGCCGTTTGAAGTAAAGGAGGTGTTGACGAAACCTGGCCCGGTAACGTGAAAAATCTGTGATAATTGAGACATTTGTCGCGTAATCGTCGCGCCGGCGGCGGTCGCTACAGCCGTCAGCTCACGCTCGGCCGCCGGGTCATCGGCCATGATTTCGATTCGAGCATGCGCTTCCCGCAATGCCCGCGCCAGGCGAATCGCTGGCCAGGGGCAGCGCTGCCCGCGTGCATCAATCTGTAAGATCATGAATCGAAGGGATTTTTTGGCGCTCGCAGGGTCAGCCGCACCGGCACCGCGCCAAAGCCCAGATCGCGGCGGATGCCGTTGATCAGATAGCGTTGATAGCTTTCCGGCAATTGATCGACCCTGGTGCCGAACAGGACGAAACCAGGGGGGCGTGTTTTTGCCTGAGTGAGGTAGCGCAGCTTGATCCGCTTGCCGCCGGGCGCTGGCGGAGGATTGGCCTCTACCGCGCGTTCAAACCAGCGATTGAGTTCGCCGGTACCAACCCGGCGCGACCAGGCGTCACGGGTTTCAAAGGCTGCTGCGATCAGTTGATCAATGCCCTTGCCGGTTGCACCCGAAATGGTGAGCAGTGGCACGCCACGTACCTGCGCCAGGCCCTCATCAAGAGCGGCGCGGACGCCATTGAACAGCCGGCTCGCATCCTCCGCGACATCCCATTTGTTGAGCGCGATGATCAGCGCACGCCCTTCCTGCAGAGCCCGGTCGGCGATCTTCAGATCCTGGACCTCTAGCCCACGCGTCGCATCGAGCAACAGCACAACAACCTCGGCAAAATCAATTGCATGCAGCGCATCGGCGACCGACAGTTTTTCGAGCTTGTCCTGCACATTGGCGCGCTTGCGCATGCCGGCGGTGTCGATCAGGCGCACCGGGCGCGTGCCACCCACAGGATTAGGCCATTCCCAATCGATCGCGATCGAATCGCGGGTAATGCCTGCCTCTGGCCCCGTAATCAGCCGATCCTCCCCCAGGATGCGATTGATCAGCGTTGATTTGCCGGCATTGGGGCGACCGACAATCGCGAGCTTGAGCACGGCATTGGGGTTATCTTCGTCCTCCTCGACCTCTTCCTCAATCGTTTTGCCCTCAAGGTGCGGGAAAAGTGCTTCGAACAGGTCACCCAACCCTTCGCCATGTTCAGCGGAAAGCTGCACCGGATCGCCAAAGCCAAGCGATAGCGAATCAAGCACGCCAGCTTCACCGGCACGGCCTTCCGCCTTGTTCGCGACCAGCACGATTGGCGTTGTCGATCCGCGCAGCCAGCGCGCGATTTCCTCATCAAGCGGGACCAAACCGGCGCGCGCATCAATCAGAAAAAGCGCGACATCAGCCATTTTTACTGCCGCTTCGGTCTGTTGGCGCATCCGCCCGGGTAGCGAGGCGGCATCCTCGTCTTCATAGCCGGCAGTATCGATGATGCGAAAATCGAGGCCGATCAGATGCGCATCGCCTTCGCGTCGATCCCGCGTGACGCCGGGGCGATCATCGACAAGCGCGAGTTTCTTACCGACAAGTCGGTTGAACAAAGTGGATTTGCCGACATTGGGGCGGCCAATAATTGCGACGACGGGAAGCTGTGCCATCGGGGCCTTTTAGCGCCCCCGCTGATTTTCGCCACCCGCCGTCACGCGTCGATTATCGATAGGCGCTGATCCGCCCCTTGGCATCGATTGTGTACAGCACATTACCAGCCACCAGCGGCGGTAGGCTGAACGCTGCACCGCCCTTGATGACCGCCCCTTTTTCGCCGGTCGTCGGGGAGACCGAGACGATCTTGCCTTCGGAATTGAGCAGGATCAGACGCCCGCCCGCAAGCACAGGACCAACCCAGCTGATAGGATTTTTCCGCTTCTTCACATTTCTGAAGCCGCCAAGGTCGCTGATCCAGCGGATCTTTCCATTCGCGCGCGACAGGCAATATAGCTTTGCATCATCCGTCTCCACGAACAGCCATTCGCCGGCAATCCATGGGGTAGAAATGCCGGCCAGATTCTGTTCCCACAGTCGCTGGCCCGTGGTCAGTTCGAGCGCAACCATGCGCCCGCCTTCACCGACCGCATAAACGCGATTCTGATCAATCACCGGGGCCGCATCGATATCGGCAAGACTGGAAACTGACGTGGATGCGCTCGTCCTCGACAGGATTTCCTGCCACAAGACGCGACCATTTTCATAACGATAGGCGTTGAGTTCGCCGGACGAAAATCCAGCGACAATCGTGCCGCGCGCAGCTGCCGGGGCGGCAACTCCGAACACGCCCTGCGATTCAAGCGACCCGCTGGCGGTCCATTGCACCGTGCCGTCGGTCTGCGACAGAGCGTAAAGCTCGTTATTCTGGCTCAGCACATAGACTGCGCCATTGGCAACGGTGGGTGCTCCGCGCAGTGGCCCCGATGGGCGGACGCGCCACAAAATCTTGCCATTGGTGGCATCCAACGCAACGATATCTCCCAGGCCATCGCTGGCAAACAAGCGGCCTTCGTCAAAGCTGACGCCGCCGCCAAAACGAGCATCGCGGTTTTCTTTGTTCTCGGTCAGCGGTGCCTTCCACAATGGCTGGCCGGTATCGGCCGCAAAAGCGTGGACGACCGCATCGACATCAACCACGAACAGCTTATTTTCGGCAACGACCGGTGCCGCGCCCAGCCGCTGGCGATTGGACCCGCCATTGATGCTCACCGACCAGAGCCGCGTTAGTTGCGCGCCGAGCGCGACATGGCCTAGCGATTTGGCGGCGTTACCGCCCGGCTGCGACCAATCCGCATTCGGTCCTGCTGGTGGTAATAGCACTTGCACATCGGCGATCGTCTTGTCGGCTTCGGCGCCATTTTCCGAAACCAGAATTGGCACACGATCACCCAGTGTTGGCGTCTTTTTCGGCCCACCCTTAAAGGCCCCGCAGCCGCTCAGCGCGATCAACGCCGCAATGGCGATCGGCGATCGAAGTGATTTCATCATTGCGGTTTCTTTTCCTCAGTCTGGTCTACGGCATCGATGCCGAGCTCACCGGCCATCTGCACCGCGCGCTGGCGCAGGCTTTCAGGCACGGTCTGATCTCTGGCAATCCGGCCGAACAAATCGCCGGCCGCCCGCTTCTGGTTCAATTTCAGATGGGCGATTGCCACCAATTCACCTGCGGAGCCGAACCAGGGTTCGCCTGGTACCACAAGCGGCTTGAGGCGGTCGATCACCGTCTGCGGTTTCAACCCATCATATTCAGCATAGGTCTGGCGAACCAGCGCCAGATCGCGGAACGGCTTGGCCGCATTGGTATCATTCGCGACTTCAGCGAACTTCGCGGCGGCACCCTTCAGATCATTTTTCTGCAGCATAATGTCCGCCTGGGTGAACTTGGCGAGCGAGCGATACCCGCCAATGCCATTGTCAGCGAGCGTGGCAAGCTGCTTAGCCGCCTGCTTGTCGTCGCCTGTCCCCAGTTTTTCAAAAACCGTGGATAGCTGTTCGCCCTGTTCGCCAGCCTGTTTCTGGTGCTGGTTCTGCCAAAACAGCACACCGGCAAAGGCAGCCAGCCCTAACGCCACCGCGCCAATCAGCCAGCGGCCATATCGGGTCCAGAAATCCCTGGCCTGATCGCGACGCAGCTCTTCATCGACTTCGCGCAAAAATGCTTCGTTGGTTTGTGGCGTAACGGCCAAGATATGCTCCATCGGAAGGCAGGAAGGCGCGGACCTTAGCGGCGGCCCTGAGTAAACGAAAGGGTATCAATCCTTGGGGGCGTAGGTCTGTTCCGGCCCAGGAAATGCCCGGGACCGAACATCGCTCGCATAGGTCTCAACCGCGGCGGAAATACGGCCAGCAATATCGCCGAAACGTTTCACGAATCGCGGCGTCCGATCGAACAGCCCAAGCATATCTTCCGCCACCAGCACCTGCCCATCGCATTGCGCCGATGCGCCGATGCCAATCACGGGCACATCGACACTTTGGGTGACGGCGGCACCGATCGGTTCGACCACGCCTTCCAGCACCATCGCAAACGCCCCCGCATCGGCGACCGCTTTGGCATCCGCCATGATCTTCTCATGCTCCTGCTGGCTGCGACCGCGTGCGCCATAGCCGCCCAGCACATTCACCGCCTGCGGCGTCAGGCCGATATGCGCCATGACCGGGATGCCGCGTTCGCTCAGGAAGCGGATTGTTGGGGCCATCGCCTGGCCACCTTCCAGCTTGATAGCGGCGCAGCCGGTTTCAGCCATCACACGCGATGCGCTGGCAAAGGCGGTCTCTGGCGAAGCCTCATAGCTGCCGAACGGCATATCGACGATGACGACGCTGTGATAACTGCCCCGGACAACTGCCGCGCCATGCGCGCACATCATGTCCAGCGTTACCGCCAAGGTTGATGGCAGGCCATAAATGACCTGGCCAAGCGAATCACCGACCAGCAGCATATCGCAATGCGGATCGAGCAGCTGCGCCATCCGCACGGTATAGGCCGTCAGCATGACCAGCGGCTGCTCCGTTTTGCCGTCGAATTTGCGCCGCTGGATCGCGGGCACGGTAAGGCGCTTCATCGGCGCCGGCGTCGGGTTTGCGCGGCTCGTCGCGGTATCGATGGTGAAGGTCGTAGACATTGCTGCCCGTTAGAGGATTCGGCAGGGCGAGGCCAGAGCGGACAGCTAACGAAGTAAAATTCTATTGACGCAGTGTCAGATATTTTTTACATTATGACGATGGAAGCTGACATTGAATGGGGCAGTCATGACGTTTCGCGAAAAAATGCTGTGGGTTTCGATCATCGCGGAGACCGCCATCTGGGGCTCCTATCTGTTTGACGTCGGCAGTTTATTGGCGCGCGGGACGGTCGATGCGGAACAGGCCTATGGTGGCTTTATCCAATCTGTGATCCTGCTGGTGACGGTCGAAGTTGCCGCCGCGA
The DNA here is from genome assembly GCA_019747165.1 of Sphingomonas sp. Lineage (GTDB taxonomy): Bacteria > Pseudomonadota > Alphaproteobacteria > Sphingomonadales > Sphingomonadaceae > Sphingomonas. The sequence goes on from JAIERC010000163.1 coordinate 5,333, forward strand.
TCATCCTTGCCATCTGGTCACCGGCCGACGCCAATGCGCCTGAAGATGCGCGTGACCGCGATTTTGCGGCAACAGCGGCGGTTCCCGCCTATAATCTGCTCAGCATTTTGGTGGTTGGCGTGATGGTGGCAACGCCGTTCATCGTCACCGCTGCACAGCGGTGGCTAAGCGGTGATCCGAAGACGATCATTGCCGTTGTCATCGGCAATGCCCTGCTGCTCGCCCTGGTGGCGGCGCACATCGTCAATGCCGGTGCGCAACTCTGGCGTTATCGTCGGGAAGGCTGATCATGGCCGCTCCGCCCATCACCAACAGCATCCGGACCCTGCGCTTCATGGCAGGCGAGATGACGCAGGCCGAGCTGGCCGAAAAGATCGGTATGACTCGCCAGACCATCGCCGCGATTGAGGCGGGCAAATATTCGCCGTCGCTGGAGGCGGCATTTCGGATCGCAGCGGTCTTTGGCAAGCCACTCGACGATGTGTTTCAATGGCAGGGCTGATCTGCGCCGATGGTCGTCCCGTGATCCCAGTTGCCGGTGACCCCGCCCCCAGAATCGCTTCTTTCAGGAAATCCAGCGCCGCTTGATCGCGATGCCGGCAAACCAGACCTGCACGATCGCCATCAAAAAGATAAACAGCGGAAACGGCACTGTCGCCGCTGCACCCTTCACCGCGATCAGATCCGTCGCGCCGAACACCCAACCGAACTGCGCGATCACCCCAATCAGCGACACGATATATACCTCCCTGGCCTTTCGAGATCGCCGCAGCAGCGCCATGGAGCCTGACAGAGCGGGCAGGACGGCCAGCCAATAGAAAAAGTCGAACCAGACCGGCAGCTTCAAATAGAATGCCCGGTCATAGTCGCTCATCGCCGCCAGCGCCTTCGCGTCAACCGTCAAATGCGCGAAGAGCGCAAACATGCCTGCTGCCGCCCATAGCAGCAACAACACCGCCACGATCCAGAACCATGTCGGTGGCTTTTGCTTGGATAAAGGCACCGGTCCTCCCTCCCCCATTTTTGATGGAAGGGAAGCTGCGCCCAATCGCGGCGAATCGCAATTTTAGAGCAAGGTGCTTGAAGTTTAAATCACTACCCCGTTTGTCCTGAGTAGCCCCTTCGACTGCCTGCCAAGGCAGGCGCTCAGGACGGGCATTGAGCTTGTCGAAGTGATCAGGTGAAACATGCCCCGCATGGTTCAGATTTGTCCGGGGGACAAATCGACCTGATCACTTCGACGAGCTCAGCCCCTACTCAGGACAAGCGGATCATATTTTCAGCACGATGCTCTGGCGGGCGCGGCGCGCCCGGTCATGCGACCTTTACGCCCTTCCAAAAGGCGAAATAGCCCTTGATCTGCGCGGCCTTCTCCTTGGGGTCAGGATAATACCAGACGGCATCGGCATTACGCTGCCCACCCGCCACGATCGTCTTGTAGCTGGCTTCACCCTTCCAGGGGCAATGGCTGTGCGTGCTGCTGTCTTCCAGCAGCTCCATCTTCACCGAATCGGCGGGGAAATAATGGTTGCCTTCAATCACAATTGTCGCGTCGGACTGCGCGATGACGGTGTCATTCCAAGTAGCGGTCGGCATCTTTGGGGCTCCTGTACGGGGACCAGTGATATGGGGAGCCGACAGCCACAGCCAAGGGCCGAGATCAAGCGAATTGCGTGCGATAGTCGTCGGGTTTGAAGCCGATCAGCAGCGCATCGCCAGACTCCAGCACCGGGCGTTTGATCATTGACGGGTTGGCCAGCATCAGCGCGATCGCCTTGTCGGCATCAATCCCCTGCTTGTCGGCATCGGGCAGTTGGCGAAAGGTCGTTCCGGCCCGGTTGAGCACCGTTGCCCACCCGGCGCGCGCCACCCAGCCGCGCAACCGCGCAGGATCAACCCCGGCGGTTTTGTAATCATGAAACTGATAGGCAACCCCAACCGCATCAAGCCAAGCGCGCGCCTTTTTCATCGTGTCGCAATTCTTGATCCCATAGATGATCGTCATTCAGGTGCACTCAAGATGAGGTGATCGGCAGAAAATGTCGGCCCGGCCTCAGCGCGCAATGCAGGTAACCCCCGCCCAAAGGTCCGTGATTTTGGCACCCGAATTGGCGCTATCGAGCAGACCGGAAATTTCGCCCGCCATAAATTCAATGCCAATCGTGCTTTCCTCGATTGTCGCGGTGTAGGCTGCTTCCAGCGCTTTGCGCGTGCTGCCGACGCCAATACCCGCCAAGGTCGTCAGTTTGGCATCGGCGCCCGGACCGCCAACGCTCCAGCCGGCAAATTTCTTGTCCTGAAACAGCAATGTCAGCTTGCCCGGAAAGTCCGCATAGAAAATTGGTCCCGCGCCGCATTCTTCATAATCACCCGAATCGCCGATCGGGCCCTGAACCTTGCCGATGCGTTCAAGCGCCTGATCCTGCGCCGTCCCAAATGGCAGTGAATAGGTCTTGCCGCTGTCGCCATCGACCAGTTGCAAGCCGTCTCCGACCAGCGCGACCACGAGCGGCGACGCAGCAGTGTTCGATGGGGTCGACGCCGGATCGGCGAGCGCGACATTGGCGCTGTTGATCGCCGGATCGCTCGCCGCGTGATTATCGTCGGCACCCCCGCCCGCCGTGCAGCCGGCCAGCATCACCATCACCACCAACAGGCCTTGCCGCATGACGATTCTCCCCCAGATGCCCCGGTAATTTAGCGAAGATGCCAGCCGCAAACCATCACCGATTAATGGTGATCGCCGCCCGCCGAGCCGACCCGCCCGATCTGCAGATATTTGGTGCGTCGCTCAGCGCGCAGCGCCGCTGCCGACATCGCGCCAAGCGCCGCCAGTTCGGCAGACAAGGCGACGCCAACCCGCTTGATCATCGTGGCATGGTCGCGGTGCGCGCCGCCAGCGGGTTCATAGACGATCCGGTCGATCACCCCAAGGCTGAGCAATTCACTGGCCGTAATCTTCATCGCCTCGGCCGCATCCGCCGCCCGCGCCGCGCTGCGCCAAAGGATTGACGCGCAGCCCTCTGGTGAGATCACCGAATAGATCGAATGTTCGAGCATCAGCACGCGATTGGCCGCCGCCAGCGCGACTGCGCCGCCCGACCCGCCTTCCCCGGCTATGATCGCGACGATCGGCACGCCCAGCGACAGGCAGCGTTCGGTGCTGCGCGCAATCGCCTCGGCCTGGCCACGTTCCTCAGCGTCCATGCCGGGAAACGCTCCCGGCGTATCGACCAAGGTGATGACCGGCAGGCCGAATTTATCGGCCAAGTCCATCAGCCTAATCGCCTTGCGATACCCTTCAGGCTTGGCCATCCCGAAATTATGCTTGAGGCGCGAGGCGGTATCGTCGCCCTTGGCATGACCAAGCACCACGACGGACCGCCCCTGGAAACTGGCAAGCCCACCGGTCATCGCTGGATCATCAGAAAAGGCACGGTCACCGCCCAGCGGCATGAAATCAGTGAACAGGCCATCGATATAATGGTTGATGTGCGGTCGAGCCGGGTGGCGCGCCACCATTGCTCGCTGCCAGGGCGTCAGCTTGCTATAGAGAAAGCCAAGTTGGCGCTGCGCACGCTCCTCAAGCTGCGCTGCTTCGTCAAGGCGCTCGCCCGTGCGGCGCAAAGTCGCCGCGCTTTGATCGAGCGCCTCGATCGCTTTTTCGAAAGGCAGATACTCGCTCACCCTAAATCCTCAAACCGTCATCGCCATGCCGCGATAGATGCGCGATCGATAGCGTGAATCCTCGGCATCAGGCAGCGGCGCGCCGACCAGCAGCACCGCACGGGCGAAGCGCTTCACCTCTTCGAGATGCTCATCGAGATTACGCGGTTCTTCAGATTGGACGCGTCGGGTCAGGTTGATCTGGTTGACGGGCACGTCATGCACCAGCCGCTCATTTTCCACCGCCAGCGTCGCGGTGAAGGCGTGGAGCGTCGTCTTGATGAAGTTCGCCAGCGCAAAGGCCGGGCTCTTGTCGCCCATTGGTACGTCGGGTGAGGCGAGGACCAGCTGGCAATCATCATAGAGCGAGGCCTTGCGCGCCACCCGGAAATGATTGGTGAGGTTGCCCGCGATCAACCCGCGGAATTCCTCTGGACTGAGCGGATCGTCCAGCTCGAACAGCTTTTGCGGCAATGCCTCGAACGGCGTCGACAACAAGGTGGTTGGCCGCCCCCATTGCAGCAGCGCCGCATTCATCGCGCCTTCGACCGAGTCACCGCAGACGATCGATTGCAGCGCGGTGGCGGGCACATCGTCCAGCGCCGCCTTCAGCGTGTCGAACCCTTCGGCCGTCCGCGTGATCAACACCACACGCGCGACCTGGCATTCGTTGATGAAGGCACGCGCCGTCTCAGCGATATAATCGACGAGATGCTCGCCGATGATCCACACCGTCTTGCCACGCATCTGGTCAAGCCGTTCCTGTTTGGGGCTGCCGAACAGCTCGCGCTCGGTGGTCGAGCGCTCGACCGACAGCCCGCCCGAGGGCATGAACGTCTCGCCGCTGACCGCACGGTCGGCGAGGAAGAACACTGTCGCCTGCGCGACATCGGTTTCAGTCGGCATTTTGCCGAGGTGCAGCTTGGAAAGCACCCCGCCCCCGACTTTCTTCGCCTCGATCGCGATCTTGTCAGCGGGCAGGAAGGGTGCACCCTCAGGCGGCGAGCGCAGTAACCAGCCAGCGTTGGACTCAGGCGTATCGGGGCGATCCGCCCAGCCCGGCGCATCGAGGAAATAGCCACCCTTGCGCAGGCGCGACACCAGCGCAGCGGCGATCAGCGGCGTCATCAAATACTGGTCCCAGGTGCAGATGCCGTCGCCCTCGCGTGCGCAGGCGAGCGCAAGGTCGCGGATTTCGCGCGGGTTGTTGGTATCGTGCGACATCCGCACCGTGTCGTTGCGCGCCAGCCGCGTCAGCAGCGCCTCGACCCGCACCCCGCGCCGCAGCGCCTTCACCGCTGCCGCATGGATCGCGTTGAGGCGCTTGTTCTCCAGGATCAGCTTGCCGCGCCGGTCGAACAAGCCAGGCTTGCCCCCCGTCCCCGCCAGCCGGTCGCCATCGACCGGCCCCGGCGCGATCGCATTGAACTGCACCTCTGGCCCCAGATAGCGCGACATCGCTTCGACCATCGCGCGCTGCCCCGATTTCGACACCGCATAATCAGCGCGGTTGGGGTAAGCGACCGCGAGATATTTCTCGCCGCCGAAATAGGACGAGACGTTTAGCACATAGCCAGAGCCCTGCTTCTTCATCAGCGGCACGACATGATGCATCAGGAAATAGTTCGAGATCAGGTTCGCATCGAGCGTGTAGTTCCAGGCATCGACGCTCATGTCGACGACCATGTCCTCTGCGCCCGCGACGCCGGCATTATTGATCAGATAATCGATCCGGCCAAAGGCTTTCAGCGTCGCATCAACTGCGCCCTTCAAAGAGTCGAAATCGCTGACATCGACATTGGCGAGCGTCTGCACGCGCCGCTCGACGCCGGCGAAACCGATATCCTCCAGCTCGCTGACGATCCGCGCCCGCGCCACGGCAAGTTCGCTCTCCCGCCGCGAGACCATCATCACCTTCGCGCCTGCAAGCGCGAGCAGCCGAGCAACCTGCCCGCCAATCCCGGCCGATCCGCCAGTAATCAGCGCGACTTTGCCCAGGTGCAGCCCGGTGATATTCTCGCTGAACCCCGGCATGGCTTTGCGCGATCCGGTCGCCTCGCCGATATTGCCCGGCACATAGAGCGTGATCTCGCGGATCTTGCTCTCTTTGAGCAAAATGCGCGCCGCATGCCCCGCCGTGAAACGGGTATTCTCGGCCTCGGCATTACCGAAGCGGACGATCTGGTTGCCCCATTCCGCCTGCCGCCGCCGCCCATGCGCCACGTCGATATCGGACTCATCACGCCAGATACGGATCAACTGCTCGGTCGATGCGCGCAGCATCTGCGCATAGACATCGCCCTTGCCATCGGCGGGGTTTGTCAGGAACACGAAGCGTGGTTCTTGCAGCAGATTGTCATGGCGCTTCCAGTACCGGCTGAGCGTCCGGGCAAGCGCGATGCTGCCGGCCAGCTCGATATCCATGAAGCGCTCGACATCCTCGTCAGTCGCATCAACCAGATCGCCGACAAGTTCGCCCGGTCCCAGCACCGGCATGAAGATCGCGCCCGTAATCGGCGTATGCTCTTTGGTATAGGCCTCTAGCGCTGCTTCCATCGCGCCCGGCTCGGTCCGGTTGAGGCGCACGATGCGCAGCCGGTCGTCAGCGCCTGCCGCCTTGGCCCGTGCCTGCGCAATCGCGACGTCCGCCTGGCGCGCCAGTCCCAGCAGCACCCGCGCGCCGCAGGCGATCTGGATATTGGCGATCTCGAGCGCTTCCTGCCAGCCATCACCCGCCGCGATCAGCACCGCCAGCCCCGATCCGTCCATCGACCGCATCGTCGGCCGCGACAAATAGGTCGCGCGCTCTTCCTTGCGCACGGTCATGCCATGCGTCACTTCGAAATCATGGCCGTTAAAGGCGGCGGACTCGTCGCTCCCCAGAAAAACGCAGGTGGTGGCGATATCGGCTGGCGTCGGGAAGGTTTTGGCCTTCGCCTTGCCGCCGGTCGAGCGTTCAAGCGACATCATGTCGAAAAACTGGTTGGCGGTAGTCCCCGCCTCGTCGCCACGCATCGAATCCATTGTCGCGAACACGGTGCGAATCCGCTCGCTTTCGATTGGGCCAGGGAAGACGAGGTTCACGCGGATGCCGCGCGGCCCCAGCTCAAGCGACAATTCGCGCGAAAAGGCATTCATCGCTGCCTTGGGCACGACATAGGCCGTGCGCGCATAATAAGGCGTGCGCGAGAAGATCGTCGAAACATTGATGATCGATCCGCCCTCCCCCATCGCCGAAGCAGCGGCGCGCGACACGTTCCAGGCAACGCCGAAGATGTTGCGGATTGCATCGCCCACCGTCTCGCCATCGGTCGATCCGACCTTTTGCAGCGCGGCCAGTTCCTTGGCGTCGATCGGCAACTGTTCAAGCGGCTGTTTCGGCCCGGCAGAGCCAGCATTGTTGACGAGGATATCGATCCGGCCAAAGCGCTTCACGACATCGGCAATGCCAGCGCGCACCGATTCCGGATCGCCGCCGTCGAGCGCCACAGTCGCCAGCCGGGTCGCATCAACGCCCGTCTCCGCGCGGATCGCCTCGGCAGCGGCATCGGTGCGTGCGGGCGTGCGGCCCGTCATCACCACGGTTGCGCCCTCGGCGAGGTATTGGCGGACGATATAGCCACCCAGATTGCCCGCCGCGCCGGTGACGACAGCGATCTTGCCCGCCAGCCTGCCGCCGG
>JAIERC010000148.1 GCA_019747165.1 Sphingomonas sp.
TTTTCTATTTGCCGCTGATCGGGCCAACGACGCTGCGCGATTTGACGGGGACGATCGTCGATCGCTTGGTGCTGCCACTCTCGTTCGGCACACCGTTCAATAATGTCTTTTTTACCGTCCCGGTTGGTGTGGTCGGGCAACTCGATACCCGCGCTGAGTTTGACGAACAGCTGCACGCACTCCACGATCACACGCCAGACCCGTATGTTGCAACGCGCGATTACTATCTCACCCGGCGTCAGGCAGAAATCGATCTGCTGCGGTTGCGGCATCGCCGCAAAGCGACACCAGCCCCTGCCGAGAGCATACCGGCGACGCTACCGGTCAAATAAGAGCCGCAGGCAAAGGCGGGCGGCTATGGCTTTATGATCGAGCATAGCGGCCCTTGAGCATGTCCCAAACCGCACGCAGGCCAAGCGCTTCGCCCCCTTTTGGCCGCGCGGGCTTGGCCGTCGGTCGCCAGGCAAAGGTGTCGAGATGCACCCAGGGCGTGCCCTTCGGCACGAAGCGGCGCAGGAATAGCGCAGCGGTGATCGTCCCCGCAAAGCCGCTATCGGGCGCATTGACCAGATCGGCGATGTCGGATTTCAGCATGTCATCATAGCCGTCCCACAGCGGCAACTGCCACAGCGGATCATGCACCGCGCGACCGGCAGCGAGCAGGGTTGCCGCGAGCGCGTCGTCATTGGCGAAGGTGGCGGGCAGGTCCGGCCCCAGCGCGACCCGCGCCGCGCCGGTCAGCGTCGCGAAATCGATAATCAAATCGGGCTTTTCCTCCCCCGCACGGGTGAGCGCGTCACCCAGGATCAACCGCCCTTCGGCATCGGTATTGGTGTTCTCGACAGTCAGGCCCTGCCGGGTCGGCAGCACGTCGCCAGGGCGAAACGCATTGCCGGCAATCGCATTTTCGACCGCCGGGATCAGCAGGTGGAGCCGCACTTTCAACCGGCCGCCCATGATCAGCCCGGCCAGCGCCAGCGCGTGCGCCGCGCCGCCCATGTCCTTCTTCATCAGCCGCATGCCGGACGATGGCTTGATATCCAGCCCGCCTGAATCGAAGCACACGCCCTTGCCGATGATCGCGAGCCGGGGGTGCGCGGGATCGCCCCATTCAAGCTCAATCAGGCGCGGCGCGCGGGCGCGCGTGGCGGCTTGGCCGACGATGTGGATCATCGGAAAGCCCTGCTCGAGCGCATCGCCGCGCGTTATGGTCAGCGTCGCGCCATGGGATGCGGCCAACGCCTCGGCTTCCTCCTCGAGTTCGGCGGGCCCAAGGTCCGATGCGCCAAGGTTGACGAGGTCGCGCACCTTGGCAACGGCCCCGGCCAAGCGCACGGTTTCTTCGATACGCGCGACCTCGCGAGTCAGCAGGACGCGTGCCCCGGTCGGCTTGTCATCTTTGCGATACCGATCGAACCGGTGCTGCGCGAGCAGCCAGCCCAGCCCTGCTGCGCCGACGTCGCCTTCTTTCAGACGATAAGTCCCTTCTGGCAGATTCTCGCCCTGCGACGCGATCCGCCAGGGCGAGCTTTCAGCCTCGTCGCAGACCAGCAAGGCATGCCAATCCTCTGGACCGTCGCCGGGCAGGATCGCTTTGTTACCGGCCTTGCCCGACAGTTTTTGCGCCGCCACCATCGCCCGGATGCGCGGTGGTTGCGCCCCCAGCCAACTGTCGAACGCGTCAGGGTGAACGACCTCGATCAGGCGCGCAGGTTGGCCCAGATCAGGCTGCAGGAGTGACGAGAAATCCGTCATTGCGCGGGCATCACCAGAAACTGCTCGTAGCGACCGGTATCGCCGGGCTCGGCATAGCTGATCACGGTTAGCTTGCGATCGGGATAGATCACTCGGTAGTTCCGATTGACAAAGCCCCCGCGCAGCCTGGGCGGCCCCAAGGGTTCAAAGCCGGTCGGCTCGCCCAGCGGGCCCAGTGACGCCTTATAGTCCTGGGCAGCAGTGCCAGTGAAAAAGTAATTCCAGTCCTCGGTCATCTTCGCCGGGTCGAGCGTTCCAGCGCGCATCGCATTGAAGATCGCGCGTGCCTGCGCGGTCTTGGCGACTTCCGGATCGGCTGCTACGGCTGGTTTTGGCGGCAGGATCAGGTCCGCAATGCCCTTGGCGATTGTGCCCTGTGCATCACCGAAATCGGCATTGACCGCGACGACAATCGCTGCCTTGTCATCAGGATAGACGATATTTTCGGTCAAGAAGCCGACCGCCTCACCGCCATGTTCGATAAAGCGGCGGCCATCGGCACCCGTCCGCGTAACCACGCCCAGTCCATAGCCGGTGTTCCGGCCATCCGGCAGCACGACAGGCGTTTCCTGTGCCGCCCAGTCATCGGCGGGAAGAACGGTCCGGTTGATCCGTGCGATATTCCATTTGGCAAGGTCGGTCGGCGACATCGATAATTCGCCCGCTGCGAACAGCCAGCCATGCGCGGCGGGCGTCGCGACCCTGACGGGGCCTAGCGCATAGCGATGATAACCCTGCGGATATTTGGGCCCGATCGCCAGATCCTGATCCATCGCCTTCATGCCCAGCGGCTTGAAGACATTGGCCTCCAGAAATTTGATCAGCGACATGCCCGCGACTTTTTCGACGATCATCCCTGCCACGACATAGCCGGTGTTCGAATATTGCCATTTGGTGCCCGGCGCATAATCGAGCGGTTTCTTGCCCCAGCGATCGACAATCTTTTGTGGCGTGGTCGGCGTTTCCATCGCCTGGAAGCTGTAATCCTGCGGCCAGTAATCCTGCAGGCCCGATGTGTGGCTGAGCAATTGGCGAAGGGCGATCTTGTCGCCATCGGTAACGCCGGGGAGATATTTTGAGACCATATCGTCCAGGCTCAATTTGCCTTGATCCTCCAGCAGCAATAGCGCGGCGGCGGTGAATTGTTTGGAGACCGAGGCAATCTGATATGGGGCGGTGGCGCTGGGTGACTTCATCGTTTCCGATTGCTTGCCATAGGCTTTGGTGAAGACGATTTGCCCCCCGCGCACAATTGCGATCGAGGCGGAGGGAACGCCCGTGTTGGCCAGGTTCTCGGCGACAATTTGATCGATCTTGGTGGTTTCCTCAGGCGTCAGTGCCTGTGCCATTGAAGCGCTGGAAGCAGTGGCGGCGAGCAAGGCAAGGCCGCACGTGACGAAGCGGAGGCGCATCAACAATCCTTCAGGAAAACCAGTGTTGGCGCGTTCTTGCAGATCGGGCCGCTGCACGCCAGAGGGCGGGTCTTGCCGCCGCGCTGCTTTGCGATACGGTGGCCGCTAACGACACAATAAGGGGGCAGGGGATGCAGCCGATAGGCGCGCGCCGGATTTTCACGGCGCTGATTTTTGCGGCACTCTCCGCGCTTGGCATTGTGGCGCTGCTATCGACGCTCGGGCCCGACTGGAGCGTCTATGCCCCTGCGACGTGCACGACGACTCGTTGCTTTTGCGAAATGCCGCGCGTCGGCGCGCTGATCGTGCAGCCAGCGAATAGCTGGTCGTCCTATGGCTATGTCTTTGCCGGGTTTTTGATGATCCTGCTGGCTGCCGGACGCGATTGGTCTTCGGCGATGCCGCGTATCGCAGCAACCATCTTTGGCCTCACGGCGATTTCGGTGGGTCTGGGATCGGTGCTGCTGCACGCGACGCTGACCTTATGGGGCCAGTTTTACGATGTCCTCGGCATGTATCTGGTCGCGTCCTTCATGCTGGTGAGCGGGCTCAGCCGCTGGCTGCGGATCCCCGACAGACCCGCAATTGCGCTCTATTTGGTGCTGTGCGGTGTTTTGGTTGCGGTATTGATCGCGGAACCCGAAGTCCGGCGCTGGCTGTTCGCGGTGGAGCTGATCCTGGCGATCATCGTCGAAATGGGCTTTGCCCGTCCCAAGCGTGTTGGCGTCAAAGTGCGCTATTACCTGTTCGGTATCCTCGCCAAGGCGGTCGCCTTCACGATCTGGAACCTTGATCAGCACGGCATCGTCTGTTCGCCAACCAGTCTGATCCAGGGGCACGCGCTCTGGCATCTGCTCGGCGCCGGTGCGATCTTCCTGACCTTCCTCTATTATCGCAGCGAGCGGCTCGCCGACTTCAGATCATAGCGCGAAGGCAAAAAAGATCACGGTGGCCGCTGCCATGACCAAAGTCGCGCCCCAGCCAAGGATTGTCGATCCGATCGGCAAGGTCAGCCGACCCATGGCCCGGCGATTGCGAACGATGAGCATCATGACCACCATCAAAGGTGCCGCGAGCACGCCATTGACCACTGCCGCCCAATAGAGCGCCCGAACCGGATCGATCCCAACCACATTGAGAGACGACCCCGCCAAAGTGGTCACCGCAATGGTGGCATAGAAAATTCGGGCATCGAGCGGCTTGGCATCCAGACTGCCGGGTATGCCCAGCATTTCGGTCACCGCATAGGCCGCCGAACCGGCCAGCACCGGCACCGCGAGCAACCCTGTGCCGATAATGCCCAGCGCAAACATCAAAAAGGCGAATTGCCCGGCGATCGGCCGCAACGCTTCTGCAGCTTGTGATGAGGTAGCGATGTCGCGGATGCCATGGGCGTGGAGCGTGGCGGCCGTTGCAAATACGATCGCCAGCGACACGATTGTGCTGAATCCCATGCCGGTCAGCGTATCCATCCGGATGCGGGCAATTTCCGGTCCGGCTTCGCGCGGGGTGATACAGAGCGGCTTTAGGCGACGTCGATGTTCTTCTTCGACTTCCTGCCCGGCCTGCCAGAAAAACAAATAGGGGCTAATCGTCGTCCCCAAGATGGCAACAAAGGCCGTGGCATAGGCAGCGTTCAACTGAATCTCGGGCACCACAAGCGATCGGAGCGCATAGCCCCAAGGAACGCCAGCCACCATCACGACGGCTACATAGGTGAACAGGGACAATGTCGTCCATTTCAGAACGGACGAATAGCGCGGATAGCTCAGGACGACTTCAAGCACGACGCAGACGATGCCGAACAGCAGCGTGTACAGCCCAGCATTCCCCCCGGTCAGGAGCTGGAGCGCTGCGCCCATTGCGCTCAGATCCGCGCCCAAATTGATGATGTTGGCGATCAGCAGTAGCGATACCATCGCCCACAACACCGGCCGGGGATAATGCCGTCGCAAATTGCGAGCGATGCCGACCCCGGTTACCCGCCCGATTTCGGCGGCAACCTGCTGGATCGCAACCATCAGCGGAAAGGTGAGCACGAAGGTCCAGGCTAGCCCATAGCCGAATTGAGCACCGACCTGGCTATGCGTGCCAATCCCGCTGGGGTCGTCGTCGGCGGCACCGGTAATCAGACCGGGGCCGAGCCGCGCGAAAAAGCCCTTCAGGCCAGTCGGCGGCGTATCGGTCTGGGATGGGGTGAGCGGCTCCGAGTCGGGCACAGGCGATAATCCTCGCTGCCGAAGCAGGTCGATCTCGGCTGGGGCACGATTAGCATCCTTTGCGGGGCACTAGCGAGGCGATTTTCAGCCGCTGACTGGCACCCCAAATAGATCATGCTCGTCGGCATCCTCAATCTCGACCGCGATGATATCGCCCTGGGTCAGGTGACCGGCGTCACGCAGATGGACTTCGCCGTCAATCTCGGGCGCGTCCGCCTGCGACCGGCCCGTTGCGCCGCCGGTTTCGTCATCGACCGCATCGATGATCACGTCGAGCGTGCGCCCGACCTTTGCAGCGAGCTTCTCCGCCGAAATACGCGCCGTCAGCTCCATCAGTCGGGCGTAGCGTTCTTCCTTCACCGCTTCCGGCACCGGATCGGGCAGGTCGTTCGCCGCCGCGCCCTCAACGGGTTCGAAGCGGAACGCGCCGACGCGATCGAGCTGCGCTTCCTCGAGCCACTCCATCAGATAGGCAAAATCCGCCTCGGTCTCGCCCGGGAAACCCACGACAAAAGTCGATCGGATCGCGATATCGGGGCAGATCGCGCGCCAGCCCTTGATCCGTTCGAGCACCTTGGCCTCATTTGCCGGGCGCTTCATCGCGCGCAGCACATTGGGCGAAGCGTGCTGGAACGGGATGTCGAGATAGGGTGTCACCAGCCCCTCGGCCATTAGCGGCACGACCTGATCCACATGCGGATAAGGGTAAACATAATGGAGCCTGACCCAGGCCCCAAGCGACCCCAGTTCGCGCGCCAGATCGGTCATGTGGGCGCGCACCTCGCGGCCATGCCATTCGCGCGGCTGGTGGCGGATATCGACGCCGTATGCCGATGTATCCTGGCTGATGACGAGCAATTCGCGCGTTCCCGCGGCGACCAGCTTTTCGGCCTCGCGCAGGATCGCATCAGGGCGGCGGCTGACAAGGTCGCCGCGCAGGCTTGGGATGATGCAGAAGGAACAGCGGTGGTTGCAGCCCTCTGAAATCTTCAAATAGCTGTAGTGGCGCGGGGTGAGCTTCAGCCCGCTTTCCGGCACCAGATTGAGGAACGCGCTCGGCGGCATCGGGGCGGCCTCATGCACCGCGCCGACGACTTCCTCATATTGATGCGCGCCGGTTATCGCGAGCACATTGGGGAATTTCGCACGGATCATCGCCGCTTCCTTGCCCATGCAACCAGTGACGATGACGCGGCCATTCTCTGCAATCGCCTCGCCGATCGCCTCAAGCGATTCCTCCTTGGCGGAATCGAGAAAGCCGCAGGTGTTGACGAGCACCACGTCCGCGCCGGCATAATCGGGCGACATCTGATACCCGTCGGAGCGGAGTTTGGTCAGGATGCGCTCGCTATCGACCAGATTCTTGGGGCAGCCGAGCGAGACCATGCCGATCTTGGGCGGGGAGGGGAGGATTGTTGCCATGGGAAGCGGCGCACATAGGGCTTTGCGCGGCTTTTGAACAGAGCGTGTCATCGACCTTAGCTGTTTGGCGCGCTAGGCTATCGTTTCAACTTGGGGGGAGCATCAAGATGGGCACGACAATTCACTGGGTCGCGATCCTGGTCGCCGCTGTTAGCGGCTTCCTGATCGGCGGCATCTGGTACGGGCCATTGTTCGGCAAGGCATGGCAGGCGGCGCGTGGATTGTCCGACGATGCGATGAAAAACGCGAACATGCCGATGATCTTCGGGCTCACGTTTCTGCTGAATCTGGTTGCGGCATTCATCCTCGATCACACGCTGTCGACCTATTCGGGGCTCAGCCTATCGACGATCGTCCAGATTTCCTCAGGTGTGGCGCTTGGCTTTATCATTCCGGCGATCGGGGTGAATTATCTTTTCTCACGGCAGTCGCTGAAGCTGTTCCTGATCGATGGCGGCTATTGGTTTGCGATTTATACGGTGATGGGGTTCGAGTTCGCGCTGATCAGGATGTAGCGAAGTTGAGGATGAGCTCGCTAAAGTCGCCCCGATGATGCAGCCTATGCTGGTCCCCCATCCAGCCAATCCCAGCGACGCGATCAGCCAGATCATGGCCAATGCGAAACGCCGCAGAGACATGCTGTCGCTAAGCTTTCGCACGCTGGGGCGTCGCGACGAAGTGCGCTGGCCAGACCGATTGCCAAGCGGGTTCAGCGATGGCCTGTGGCAACATAGCTGCTTCGAGGGGTTTGTCGCCATTGAAGGCGATTCCAGCTATGTTGAGCTGAACATGACTTCATCTCGGCGCTGGGCCGCCTATCGGTTCGATGATTACCGCGCCGGCATGCGCAGGGCAGAGGCAACGCCACACAGCCCCTTCACCTGGATGGGTTTCGATACCACCTTGCTCATCCAATGGCGCATACCTGAATTACCGCAGGACAGGGTCTGGCAGGTAGGGCTCAGCGCTGTGATCGAGACGTTCGATGACACGAAGAATTATTTCGCATTGGCGCACCCGCCGGGCAACCCGGATTTCCATAATCGGGATTGCTTTACGCTGCGGGTCCCTCCACCTGATCGTCCATGAAATTCGGTATCGATCGCCTCCTCGCCGACCCCGCTTTGCGCAAGCCGCTCGAAGGCAAGCGCGTCGCTCTCCTCGCGCATCCAGCCTCGGTCACTGAAGATCTGACCCATAGCCTCGACGCACTGGTTGCCTGTGGCCTCAAGGTCTCCGCGATGTTCGGGCCGCAGCACGGGGTGCGCGGCGACTTGCAGGACAATATGATGGAGTCGCCCGACTTCACCGATCCGACCTACAATATCCCCGTGTTCAGCCTTTATGGCGAAGTTCGTCGCCCAACCGGTCAGTCAATGAGCACGTTCGATGTGATGCTGGTCGATATGCAGGACCTCGGCACGCGCATCTACACCTTCGTGACGACGCTCCTCTATGTGCTCGAAGCCGCTGCCGAACATGGCAAGTCGGTCTGGGTGCTCGATCGCCCCAATCCCATCGGCCGCCCGGTCGAAGGGCTGACGCTGTTGCCCGGCTGGGAGAGTTTTGTCGGCGCAGGGCCGATGCCGATGCGGCACGGCATGACGCTCGGCGAACTCGGCCACTGGTTCATGGCGCACTACAAGCTCGACGTCGATTACCGCGTGATTGCAATGGAGGGCTGGGCCCCAGATAGCGCACCGGGCTTTGGCTGGCCGACTGACCGGATCTGGATCAACCCCAGCCCTAATGCGCCCAACGTCAACATGGCACGCGCCTATCCCGGCACGGTGATGCTGGAGGGCACGACGCTGTCGGAAGGGCGCGGCACCACGCGCCCGCTCGAACTCTTCGGCGCGCCCGACATCGATGCCAAGGCAGTGATCGCGAAGATGAACGCGCTGGCACCCGAATGGCTGAAAGGCTGCACCCTTCGCGACATCTGGTTCCAGCCGACCTTCCACAAGCATGTCGGCCAGCTCTGCAATGGCGTCCATATCCACGCCGAAGGGCCGGGGTACGACCATGCGGCGTTCCAGCCCTGGCGAGTGCAGGCGCTGGCTTTCAAGGCGATCCGCGCCCTTTACCCCGCCTATGATTTGTGGCGCGATTTCCCGTATGAATATGAATTCGGCAAGCTTGCCATCGACGTTATCAATGGCGGGACAGGCTTGCGGCAGTGGGTCGATGATCCGGCAGCTACACCCAGCGATCTCGATAGCATAGCATGGCGCGATGAGCAGGCATGGTCGGCAGTTTGCCGCGCTAGCCTGATTTATTGATCGCCGCCGCCGCCATCGGAAATTAGCGAAAGCAAGAGGCAACATGACCATCATCACGACACGACACAGTGCGGATATGCGGTTGGGTGCTGCCATTGAGGCGCTCAACCGAGGCGATCTGGTAACAGCGCGACGTGAAGTTGAACCATTGGTGGCCGGTGCTCAGGTACGCATCGAGGCATGGCTTGTCCTCGCCATAGCCACGCGTCTGCTTGGGGATTATTCAGTAAGCGAAACTGCCGCCGACAAGGTCCTGGAAGCCGACTCCGGCAATTTGCGCGGTATGATGGTCAAGGGCGATTGCCGTGCAGCGGCAAATGATCCGCGCGCCGCCAGAAGCTTTTATCAGGCAGTGATTGCAGCCGCCCGGGTCGCCAGCAATCCACCGCAGGATATTGTTGATGAACTGCCGCGTATAACCGCTTATTGTCAGAATACGGTGTCTGATTACCAGGCGTATCTGGAGGATTATATCAGCCGTGCCGGGGTGCCCCGCTCGGGCCGTTTTCAACAGTCTCTCGACCTGCTGTTCGGGACAAAGCAGCTCTTTTTGCAACAGCCGACGGTTTTCTATTTCCCGGGTCTGCCACAAATCCAGTTTTATGAGCGTTCGGCGTTTCCGTGGCTTGCCGATCTTGAAATGGCGACAGAAGCAATTCGCGATGAACTCCTGACGCTGCTGGAAACCGAACAGGGGTTCACCCCCTATGTCGTGGACGAAAAAAATCGGCCGCATGGCGATTTCCACGGGCTCAACGGTAACCCCGACTGGAGCGCCCTCCACCTCTATAAGGACGGCGCCCCTGTTGCGGCCAATGTTGCGCGGGCACCACGGACCTTCGCGGCGATGCAGGCTGCACCTTTATGCTATTGTGCGAAGCGTACACCGGGCGTGATGTTCTCGCTGTTGCGTGCGGGCACGCGCATTCCGGCGCACAATGGCATGCTCAACACCCGCCTGATCTGTCATCTGCCGTTAATCGTTCCGCCCGGATGCGCCTTGCGCGTCGGCAACGAAGTTCGCGAATGGAAGCTCGGCGAAACGCTGATCTTCGATGATTCTATCGAGCATGAGGCCTGGAATGACAGCGATCAGGATCGCGTTATCCTGCTGTTCGATATCTGGCGCCCCGAACTCAGCCTAGAGGAACGCGCGGCGGTGACGACGATCTTCGAGGCGATCGATAGCTATGGGACCGGCGTCGGCCAGTAAGCCGTGCGGAAATCGTCGATTGCGGTGCCGAACCCCATTTTTGGCGGCAGCATGCGCGAACGGGTAAGCGACGCCAGCGCCGCTGCATGGCAATGACGAAGCGAGCCGGATGAAGCGGCGTGGTCGATTGAGCACGCCCGCTATCTGCTGTATTGATATTGTGAGAGAATCTGGATTTTCGGTGAAGGTGAAGATGGAATGATGTCGATCCTTGGCCTAGCCCTGATACTCGGGGGCCAGGTGCTGCCGGTCCCGTCGGAGCCATCATCCGCCGACATTGTCGTGACCGCCGCCAAGCCGCCAGCACCTGAGGCAGCACGGCGATTCGTGCGATCGATCTCGATTGAATCGGACGGACAATTGGCGCGCTTTGTAGGGCCTGTCTGTCCGCGCGTCCTTGGGCTTGAAGAGGTCGCTGGGCGGGCGATCGAAACCCGGTTTCGGATGGTCGCGCACGAGGCGGGGATTGAGGTCGATGCGCCTGATTGTCGTCCCAATGCCTACGTCATTTTCAATCAAGACGGCCATGCGCTGATCGAGCAATTATACCAAGAAAGGGTTGGTTGGTTTGACGGGTTGACCAGTGCTGAGCTTGCACGGTTGCGCACGGAAGAAGGCCCGGTTCGCGTATGGCGGTCGACCAGTCTGCGCAACGAAGATGGTCAGCTTGTGCGCGGTGGGTTTTTGCGCGTGATGACGTCCTCATTCGTTAATCCGCAGACTCAGCAGGCGATCGACGGCGCGGTTATCGTGCTCGATAACCAGGCGACGCTCGGCAAAAGCCTTCGCCAGATTGCCGATTATGCTGTGATCCGGCTGCTTGCCAAGACGCGTCCGCCGGCAAATGCCGCAGACGCAGCAACAATCCTGTCGTTGTTCGATGCCGGGGATGCCCAAGCGCCGGTCAGCATGACATCGGTCGATCAGCAATATCTTCGCGCGCTATACCAGGGGCCGGCCAACCGCGGAGCGAGCGTTAAGAAGAGTGATATTGCCGCCGCCGTTTCGCGTGCACCTAAGCGATAATGCCCGACCCGGTTGCGCGCCGATCGTCGTGATTGGCGGATCACCGCTTTCGCGTCAGTTCCCGCATGCCATCGTCTAGCCCCGCCTGCGTCAGCGGATACATCCGATCCGTCATCAATTCCTTGATGATCCGGATGCTCTGCGAATAGCCCCATTGTTCCTCGGGCACGGGATTGAGCCAGACCGCCGCCGGATAGGTCGTCGCCATTCGGTGCAGCCAGACCGCACCCGATTCCTCGTTGAAATGCTCGACCGAGCCGCCCGGATGGGTAATCTCATAGGGGCTCATCGACGCATCGCCGACAAACACCAGCTTGTAATCATGGCCGAATTTGTGGAGCACATCCCACATCGGCGTCCGTTCGCTGAACCGTCGACGATTGTCCTTCCACACGCCCTCATAGGGGCAATTGTGGAAGTAGAAGAACTCCAGATTTTTGAACTCGGTGGTCGCTGCCGAAAACAGCTCCTCACACAGCTTCACCCACGGGTCCATCGATCCGCCAACGTCGAGGAACAGCAGCAGCTTCACGGCATTTCGCCGTTCCGCGCGCATCACCACGTCGAGCCAGCCCTGCCGTGCGGTGCCGTCGATCGTCGCATCGATGTCCAGCTCGTCGGCAGCACCCTCACGCGCGAACTTGCGGAGGCGTCGCAGGGCGACTTTAATGTTGCGCGTGCCAAGTTCGCGGGTTGAATCGAGGTTGCGGAATTCGCGCTGATCCCAAACCTTGAGCGCGCGCTTGTGCTTGCTTTCGCCGCCAATGCGGACGCCTTCGGGGTTATAGCCCGAATTGCCATAGGGGCTGGTGCCGCCGGTGCCGACCCATTTGTTACCGCCCTGGTGCCGCCCCTGCTGCTCCTCGAGCCGCTTCTTCAGCGTCTCCATGATCTCATCCCAGGAGCCAAGCGCCTTGATCGCCTCCATCTCCTCGGGCGAGAGATACTTCTCCGCTACCGCCTTCAGCCAGTCAGCGGGAATCTCGGCTTCGGTTTGGCCAAAGGTCGTCGCGATGCCACGGAATACCTTGGCGAAGACCTGATCAAACTTGTCGAGCAGCCCCTCGTCCTTCACGTACACGGCACGCGAAAGATAATAGAAGTCCTCTGGCGTGCGCTCGATCACGTCGCGATCGAGCGCCTCCAGCAGGATGAGATGCTCCTTCATGCTGGCTGGGATGCCGGCGGCGCGGAGTTCGTCGAGAAAATTGAGAAACATTGGTGGTCGTTCCCGTCAAGGCGCGTCGCTTACCGTAACGAGAGCACCCACAGCGTCAAAGGTAATTAACCATTAGGACATTTTGTTTATCCGAATCGGGGAAGGGGCACTTTCACAGAATGGGATCACCGGTCGAGCTTGAGCGTATCATCGGCGACGTTGCGCGCAGTTGCAGCTCGTTGGTGATGGAATGCGCCGATGTCGGCGGCCATGTCGCAGGCGTGTCCGCGCGCATGGACCAGCGCGTCGCGCAGCTCGAACGCCTCGAAACCGCAACCGGGGAACTTGCCGCCGATCAGCGCCGCGTCGTTGACGCCGTCGATCAGTCCCAGACTTTGTCGCAAGACATCAAGGACAAGCTGACCCAGGGACGCGAATCAATCATTGAATCGGTTGCTGGCTTTACCGATG
>JAIERC010000146.1 GCA_019747165.1 Sphingomonas sp.
CCAGATCCGCCACCCAGGCGAAGAACGCCGCCGGGCGCGCGGTGGGGATGGCAATTTGGATGCCATTGTCCGATGCAGGGGTCACGGATGCCAAGGCGAAACCGGCATTGGCAGCGCGTTCGCGGATCACGCTTTCAAGCGGCGCGGCGATCGGTGCAGGGCGCTGACGCTGCAACGCGCGCACGTCGCGAAGCTGGGCTTCGGTTTCGGCCAGCCGGCGGACGGCGCTGCTGTAGCGTGCCTTGGCATCGGACAGCCCGTCCCCAACTGGCCGCACCAGCCCGAACCAGAACAGGGTAATGATCGCCAGAGCGACCGCGACCAGCACAAGACGCTTTTCGCGCAACGATAGCGCGCCGAACCAGCGCTGAATCGCCGCCGTCATTTCGGTTTCACCGTGATGCGACCGCTCAGCCGGTTGCCGCTTTGCTCGAACGTGCTCGGTTCAGCACCGAAGCCTTGCGCGCGGATATGGCTGATCACATCCAGCAGCTGGCCCTGATTCTGGGCAACCAAGGTCATGTCCAATTGCCCTTTTTGATCAAATGCCAGCCCCCGCAACTCGGTGCCCGGCACAGCCCTGATCGCGTCGAACACCACCGCTGCTGTGGTGCTGAACCCCATCCCGGCACCCCGCATCCGAACCAGACGGGCATCCAGCTGCTGCGCGGCATTGTTCACCGTTTCCCCACGCGCGAGACCCTGGCGCGCAAGAAGATCGGTCCGCCGCTCAAGCGCATCTGCGGCAAACCCATATTGCATGATCTGCGTCAGGCTGATGAACAGACTGATCGTCAGAATGGCGACGGTGATCCAGCCCAGCCGACGGATCAGCCGCCAGTTGATGTCCACGCGCCGCCGCTTGGCGAACAGCCCCTGGCGCAGGTCCAGCGGTGGTGCTGCAACTGCTGCGATGATTGCCGCCTCGATGGCTTCGCGCGCCATCATCACGGGCGCAACGCCGCCCGTCATCAAGGGGGTCAACTGTTGGTCATCGGCAAAGGCCGCGCTCACGCCACGCACCACCGCGTCCCCGCCAAAATCAGCGCGCAGATACCCTTCGGCAGGGCGCGGCAACAGCATCGGCGCAGGGATCATCGCATCGGGATCAAGCCCTGCCTTGGCCAGCGAGACGAGCCAGTGCTGCATTTGCGCAGTCGATACGACTCCGATCGGGCGATCCGTTTCACCTGCCTCGCGCCCCACGGCAACATGCAATTCGCCAATCGGGGCGGCACTTGCATCGGCAACCAGCACGCGCGCGGCGGCGACTGACTGAGCGGCCGATCGATCGGGCAGTGCAGACCAATGCAATGTTACGTCTTCGGCGGGGACGATCACAAATGCCGGGCTGTCATCCGCCGTCGGCAGCCCCTCTCCGCGCGCGGCGATCACGCCATTGCCAACCCGCAGCCAGCGATAATTTTCTTCGTTCGTGCTTGGCAGGAAGACTACATTGGTGCTCATGCCGGATCACCCCAGGCACGCGTCACCAGCCGAGCCGGCTGGGTTGTCGCGTCGATGAGCGCCGTCTGGGTCAATTCAGTCCCCCCCAATTCAACATCAATATGCAGCGCAAACCATTTGGTGGTGATTGCGGTTTGCGCTTCTTGCTCAGGGAAAGGTGTTACCCCCTTCAACGCCGCCACCTTCCAGAACGCAACGGTGCTCGTATAGCCCTGTGGCGGACGATCAAGCAGCATTGCGCGCGCCGCTTCCACCGACAGCCGATCGGGGGCGAGCATGGCGAACAGCGGTGCCTGCTCCGGCAACAATGTGTTGACGTTGAGTCGTGACTGTTCGGCGACGGGCTGCGCGCACACCCATGGCCTGAGCTTGGCATAGATTTGAGGAGTCACGCCTGCAATCGC
Organism: Sphingomonas sp.; assembly: GCA_019747165.1. Taxonomy (GTDB): domain Bacteria; phylum Pseudomonadota; class Alphaproteobacteria; order Sphingomonadales; family Sphingomonadaceae; genus Sphingomonas. The sequence continues at coordinate 1,872 of JAIERC010000146.1, forward strand.
CCGCAGCTCACTAATATCGCTGATTAGTGTATTGGCAGTGCTATAGCCGATCTTGCCGCCGCTATATTGGGCGTCTTCCGCGCCATTGGGCAGCGGCGTTGAATCGCTATCGATCCAGTCGGCGGTCGCCGCCGCAATGCCGCCGCCGGTTTGTTCGGGAATGCCGATGATCCGCATCAGCCGGGTGAACTGCGCGATCGCCCCTATCCGCGGGGTATAGTTATTGGGTCCATTTTCCACCACCAGGCCGTTCAGGTTGAAGCAATTGCCGCCATCCGTGACGATCGCCGTCGCCATGCCGCCGGGCACCGGGAGACGAAAGGGTTTGCCGCTCCAATCACCAACGAGCGTCACGCGGGCCGCATCCCGGCCCAGCAAGGTGTCAATCCGCGACACTGCTAGCGTCTCGGCGGCCATTGCATAGCCACGCGCCTGATCGATCGCGATCAAATTGGCGGCGAGGCGCGTCGATAGGCGCAGTTTTTCAAGCGCCGTTGCCGCCAAAACGGCGATCACGGCCACCAGCAGCAGCACCGTTAGCAGCGCCGCACCGCGCTCTTTCTGGGGGAATTGGGGCTTAGCCCGGACCATTGACGCCCCCTTTTGGTCCTGGCTTATTGTAGCCCGTGCCGACCAGATAGACGCTGCGAAACCGTGTCCCGTCCGATCGCGTGACCAGCATTTCTATCGCTTCGGGCAAGGTCATGCCTGGCTCTGCCGTCCAACGATCACTCCAGGCCCCACCAATCCGGTAGCGAAGCCCGACCGATGCGACCGATCCCAACAATGTTGCAGAAGGTAGCGGCGCTGCGCCATCGAGCATTGGATAGGCAATACGCAACAGCGCTCCCTTTTCGACCCGATATTCGACCTTTTGCAGCCCGGCGCGGGGCGCATCGTCCAGATTGGTCCAGCCACTCCGCACCAATTGCAGCATTGGGGTGCCGACCGAACCGCTGCCGCCCTGGAAAGCGGGAATGGCAATGCCGCCCTCGTCACGGGTTTGGCGTGGCGTTGCCTGGGCAAGATCGGCGGACAGCGCTGACGATAGTCGGCCGATCGCGGCAATATCGTCGAGCTTCGCTGCCGTCGCGCCCTGTGCGCGGACGCTGAACGACAATAACGCCACCCCGGCTGCCGCCAACAACCCAAAGATCAGCAGCGCGATCATCATTTCGATCAGCGTAAAGCCGCGCTCGGCGGAACGCTTTACAGGACGAGAGTCATGTCCGGTGTTACGAGGGATCACTGAGCCTGCCCCCCAGGGAGCGGTGCCGAGCGCGCGACGACGGGCGGATTCGGTGGCCTGACCATCGTCAAATGGCCGAGCACGGTGCCAGTCGGGTCGCTAACGCTGACATCAATGCGGATTACCCCCTGATCACCGATCGGTGTCGCGACGCGCCGCCATGACCATTGCCGCCCGCCATTATCCTCAATGCCGCGGCTCTCCCCGGTCACCGGCGGTTGCGCATCGGTCAGCGTCTCAACGGCGACATTATGCGCGACCATCTGTGCCAACATCGTCGAATCGAGCGTCGCGGCGCTGCGGATTGTCGCGCCTTCAAGCCGGATCAGCGCCAGCGCGGCCAGGCTGAACACCGCCAACGCAACCATCATTTCGATGAGTGTGAAGCCGTGTTCGTCGGACCGACCCCGCAGGCCACTAATGGGCACGCGCCTAGCCACCGATCGTCACCGTACCGTCTGCGCCGAACCTTATTGTCACGCTCGCGTCGCCGCCACGACGCAACTGCACATCGAAAGGAGCATTGGCGAGGCCGGTCGAATCGAAGATCACCCGGTCCCGCCCTTCGGTGCTGGCAATGACCGGGCGGACATCCTCTGCCCAACGCGATACCCGCAGCGGCTTCTCGCTGATTGGTTGCCACGCCCCATTGGCGCGGCGATCAAATCCATAGCCCTCGCGCGACACCCAGACACTGACCGATCGCCCCTCGACAATCGCGCTGTCATGCGCGGCATGCGCGCGTGCAGCGAAGCGCTCGGCATCGTCCAACAACCGGCCACGCGGATCGGGAATGACAAGCACCACCGCCGCCGATGCAAGCGCGATGATCGTGACGACGACCATCAGCTCGATCAACGTAAAGCCGCGTTCGGCGGCACGGCGCATGGCCGAAGCCCGCCGCGCCGTCAGCCCGGCTTTATTGCCAGCTGCCAATATCGGCATCGACCCCCTCGCCGCCTTCCTTACCATCTGCGCCAAGCGTCCAGATATCGACCGCCCCATGCGCACCGGGCGAGGCATAGAGATAATCCCGGCCCCAGGGATCCTTGGGGAGTTTCTTGATGTAACCGCCCTTTTGGTAGCGGGTTGGATCAGTGAGCGAGGGCGGTGGGCTGATCAGCGCATTCAGGCCGTCCGATGTGGCGGGATAGCTGATGTTTTGCAGCTTGTAGAGTTCAAGCGCATCTTCAATCGTCGCGATATCAGCCCTGGCCTTTTCCGACCGCGCGCGGTCCCCGCTGGGCAGCACATTCAGCGCGACAATGGTCGCGAGCAGACCAAGGATCACGATCACGACCATCAGTTCCACTAGCGTAAATCCGTTGTCGCGGCGGCGCCGTTCCAGTTTCCGTCGTTCGGTACGCATCATCACCCTCATTGGCCTGCCAGTGTATTGAGCTGCAAAATTGGCAGCAGAATTGATAGCACGATGGTCGCAACAATACCGCCCATCACCACAATAATGAGCGGTTCGAGCAGCGACAAAGCGGTCGCCGTGAAGCGATCAAATTCGCGCTCTAGGTAATCCGCCGCGCGTTCGAGCATCTCGTCGAGCCGCCCGGCTGCCTCGCCGCTTGCGGCCAGATAAGTCAACAGCGGCGGAAACACCCCCGCCCGCCGCATTGCCGCCGACAAACTACCACCACCGCGAATTGATTCGACAATTTCGTCGGACGCCAGCCGCAGTCGACGATTATGGATCGTACCGGCCGTCAGCGCGAGCCCGTCAAGCAACGGCAAACGGCTGGCGACCATGGTTGACAGCGTCCGCGCCATCCGCGCGGCGTGAAGATCGCGCAGCAACCTGCCAATCAACGGCAGTCGTAACAGCCAGCTATCAAAGGCAAGCCGGATCGGCGGTTCGCGCAGTGCCTGGATAAAGCCCCCCGTCAGTACGACGGCGCCGAGCACCAACGCCCACCACCAATTGACCAGGAAGCCCGAAATCCAGATCACGATCCGGGTGAGCATCGGCAATTGCTGGCCAACGGTATCGAATTGCTCGACAACCTGCGGCACCACGAACACCATCAGCGCGGTCACCACCGCCATCGCCACGACCGCGAGCACTGCGGGATAAGCCATCGTCGTGATCATCTTGCCGCGAATTTCGGCCTGGCGCTCAAGCAGGATCGCCAATCGATCAAGAATCGTCGGCAGCGATCCCGAATTTTCTCCAGCCGACACCATAGCACAATAAAGCGCGGGGAAGCTTTTGGGTTCGCGCGCCATCGCTTCGGCGAGCCGCCGCCCTTCAATCACCCCCATATGCACCGCGCTGATGATCTCGCGGACCTGTTCCTGCTCGGTCTGGCGGACGATCGTGCGGAGCGATTCCTCAAGCGGGCTGACTCGGTTGAGCGTCGCCAGCTGGCGCGTAAACAGCGTCAAATGCTTGGTCGACATCCGCCGGCCACGCAGTTGCTGGAGCAAGGGCTTGGCTTTTGGTGCCTTGGTCGCGGCAGAGCCTGGATCGATCCGCACGACATAGAGTTTGCGGGCGTCGAGCACCTCACGGGCATGATCGATCGATTCGGCCGAAATCGCGCCGCGCTTTTCGCGACCGCCTGTGTCGATCACGAGATAGTCAAAATCAGGCATCGGCCATTTCGCTGCGCGAGATACGGACGGCTTCTTCAGGTGTCGTCAGCCCGTCGCGAACGAGCTGACGGGCGGCGGCACCGAGATTGGGCGCATGGAGAAAGGCGTGGCGCGCGATGATCGATTCGTCGCCGCCATCGTTGATCAATCGGCGAATGGTGTCGTCAATCCGGATTGCCTCAAACACGCCGATCCGGCCCTTAAAGCCGCTACCGCTGCAGTCGTCGCAACCCACCGCCTCATAGACGATCGCGCCGGGATCAAAGCCGAGTAGCGACGATACCGACCCTTGCGCCTGCACCGGCTTGCAGCAGCTTTGGCACAGGCGGCGGACCAGCCGCTGCGCGATCACCGCCCGCAAGGTGGAAGCGAGCAGGAACGGCTCGATCTTCATGTCGCGCATCCGCGTGATCGCGCCGACGGCGTCGTTGGTGTGGACAGTCGACAAAACGAGATGCCCGGTGAGTGATGCTTGCACCGCGATTTCGGCGGTCTCTCGATCACGAATTTCGCCGACCATCACGACATCCGGGTCCTGGCGCAGGATTGCGCGCAAGCCCGCCGCAAAGGTCAGCCCCACCTTGGGGTTCACCTGGGTTTGCCCGACCCCGTCCATTGCATATTCGATTGGATCTTCAACCGTCAGGACGTTGCTGCTGCCATCATTAAGCAGGCGCAGCGCGGCATAAAGCGTCGTCGTCTTGCCCGATCCGGTTGGCCCAGTGACAAGCACGATACCGTTAGGCTCGCTGATCGCGCTGCGCAGCACGGCGTTGATCGCTGGCGCCATGCCGAGAACGTCAAGATCGATTCCGGCATTGTCCTTGTCCAGGATACGCAACACCACGCGTTCGCCCGCCCGGCTTGGCAGCGTGGAGACGCGTACGTCCAGCAATTTGCCGCCCAGCGACAAGCCCATCCGGCCATCCTGCGGCACGCGTCGTTCAGCGATATCCAGCCGCGCCATCACCTTGATCCGGCTAACGACCACCGGCGCGACATGTGGCGGCATCCGCAAGGTTTCGCGCAGCACGCCATCGATCCGCATCCGGACAACAAGCCCGGTTTCATAGGGTTCGATATGGATATCCGACACGCCGTTGCGCGCGGCATCGGCGATAATGCCATTGATCAGCCGGATGGCTGGGGCGTCATCCGCTGTATCGAGCAAATCTTCAGCGGTCGGCAGGTTTCCCGCGAGCATATCGAGCTCATCGCCCAGGCCCAACGACCCCGCAGCAGCGGCGGCGGCCTGCCCGTCCATGGCATAGCGCGACGACAATAATCGGTCGAAATCTTCGGGGCTGGTGAAGCTCACGTTGAACGGACGAGCGAGATGGCGGCGGAGTTCAAGCAAGACCTTGGGGTCGCTGCCCTCCCGCATTGCCACTGCGAAATGACCCGGCTCTACTGAATCGAGTACAACGCCGAAACGGCGGGCAAACCCATAAGGGATGCCGATGATCGCCGCAGGCAAATCGCCCGGTTCAGGCAATGCCATCACCGATCGATCGACGAAATCGTCGTTAGAACCGGGATAATCGTTCATTTCGGCTTCCCTTGCAGGCGAAGGTCCTGGCTCGAGCTCGGCATGGCCGGCAATGCAATGCGAGGATCCTCGATACTGCCCGGTTTAGGGGACCGCGGCAGCGGGGGCTCGGCGCCCATATAATCGCGAACCAGCTGATCGATGGTCGGTTCACTGTCCGGATATTGCAGCCCCTGCTGGAGCCGCAAATAGCCATAGCGTTGCTCGGTGGCACGTCGGGTGTCATCCGCATTACGGATAATCGTGGGGCGAATGAAGATCGTCAAATTGGTTTTGGTGCGTTGCTTCGCCCGCGACCGGAACAGCTGACCAAGTCCGGGAATGTCACCCAGCAGCGGAATTTTCTCAATCGTTCGGCGCTCATCGTCTGACAATAGCCCGCCAATAACGGCGATCTGGCCGTCATCCACCGTCAGCGTCGTTTCGACTTCCCGCTTGTTCAACACAAGATCGCTATTGTCGTTCGAAACCGGGCCGGAGACCGAGCTGACCTGCTGGCGCAGGAACAGCTTGATCGTACCACTGGAATTGATCTGCGGGCGGACCTCAAGCTCGATACCGACATTTTGGCGCTGCACGGTCCGGAACGCATTGTCGAAATTCTGGCTGAGCGCCTGGCCAGTGGTGACTGGAATCTCCTGGCCGACCAGCAGACGCGCAGGCAGGTTATCCAGCGTGGTCACGCTGGGCGACTGCAGCAGGTTAGACGTTGAATCGCTTTTCACTGCATTGATGATGCCCGCGAACACGCCGTTTCTGCCGATCGTCGTGCCAAAGCCGCCTAGGCCACCCGATGCGCCCAGGATCGAGCTGATCGCCGATTGCGCCAGCGAATCACTGATCGCGCTGTTGGTCGCTGTCGTCGTTGTGTTGCCATTGATCGTTGTGGTCGCCGTGTTGAGCCGACGCGAACCGATGGCCCCAGCAACGGTGAGGAGGTTGGGCGCTGTGTTCGAAAAGCTGCTCGACACGATTGGCAAGCTGCCATCAAGGCTGCCGAGCAACAACTGGACGCCAAGCCGGTTGGCGGTGGCATCGGAAACCTCGGCGATGATCGCCTCGATCAGCACCTGTTCCCGTCTGGTGTCGAGCTGGCGGATCACCTCTGCCAATTGCCGTTGCACTTCGGCAGGGGCGGCAATTACGATCGCATTGGCACCAGCAAAGCGGGTAACAACGGCGGCAGTCCGGCCACCATCGCCAACCACCGCCGGCGGGTTCGTCCCGCCGCCGCCCTGCGACACCGGCGCGCTATTCTGCTGCGGCGCCACGATATTGCGCGCGTTGCTGCCATTACTGCCATTAATGCTCACGCTCGATTGCGAGAGTTGGACCTGCTGCGGTGCCTCGGTTGGCTGCTGGCCGACTAGCTGCTGGAGCACCGGCAAAAGCTGTCCTGCATCGGCATTTTGCAGGAAAACGACCTTGATCTCCGTGCTCAATGAGGCGCGCTTGTCGAGATCCTGGGCGACTTCGGCGAGGCGGGCGACGGTGGGCGCGTCACCGCGGATCGCCACCGCATTTGAACTGTTCACCGGCACCACCGAAACGATCTGCCCGCCCTGTGCTGCCGCCGGCACCAATGCTTGCAGCGCAGTCGCGATCTCGCGCGCGCCAGCATTTTTTAGGGCAACGACCTTGGTCGACGATCCATCAGTGTCGATCCGGCGGATCACTTCGCGAATGCGGCGAACATTATCGCCGAAATCGACCACAACGATCGAATTGCCCCCGCGATTTGCCGTCACCGATCCTTGCGGGCTGATCAATGGCCGCACCGTATCAACGGCGGAGGCAGCATCGATCGAGCGTAGCCGAAAGATATCCGTGACAAAGCTATTCCGCGATGCGGTTGCTGAATCACCTACCCGACTGGGCTGCGATGACGCATTATCGATCGGTTGGACCCGAAATGCGCCGCCCGCTGCGGGCACTGCCACCAGCCCATTGGCGCGAAGCGTCGATAGGAAGAGTTCGAGATACTCAGACCGGCTGAGCGCATGATCGGTAACCACCGTTACCTTGCCCTGCACACGGCTGTCGATGATGAAGGTTCGACCGGTAACTTTGGCAGCATCAGCGATAAAGGCGCGGATATCGGCATCGCGCACGTTGAGCGTGGTCTGGGCAACAACGGGCCCGGCAATCACCAGCGCGATTGCGGCGGAAAGCAGCAGCCGCTTCATTGGCCAGCCAGCGTAATGGCGAGGGGCAATTGCTCGGCCCCACGCTCAACCATCACCGAAAGGTTGCCCCCCTTGGCAAACTGCCCGGCCAACTGCTCCAAATCGCCTTGGCCACGGATTGGTCGGCCTCCCAATTGCGTCACGACATCCCCCTCTTTGAACCCTGCCTGACGGAAAATTTCGCCAGACCCCTGCGGGCGCACTACCAACCCTGTCACCTTGCCGCCATCAATGCGCGGGATGAAACCAATTTCTGCCCGCAGCCGCCCCAGCGTCAGCGACGAGCCACCCGGTTGCGGTGGCAGCGTTGAATTAAGTGCGTCACTCTGCCCGCTGGCTGTGGGAACGGCAGTCGACACACTTCCTGCTGATTGATCAAGGAACAGGTCTTCATCCACCCCGCCCCGCGTCAACGTCACGTGATCAAATGACACTGATTTCAACGTAACGCCCGGCATGATCTCTGTGCCCACTGTATAGCTGGTCTGCAGACCGTCCGCTGACGCGATGATGGCGGAGCCCTTTCCGGTGGCTTCATCCATTCGCGTGCCAAAAAGGACCAGCGACAGCGGCGTCACGACCGCCACTTGTGACCCAGGCGCTGTGGCTTCAAGGCGGAAAAACGCATCAAATGTGCGAAGCACCTCGCCAGCATTGGCGCCAGACCCCGGTCTCGCGACCCGCCAGCTGCCCAATGGGCTAACCGGGGTCACCACCGTCCATACCAATCGCGCGCCTTGAATGGCGAGAGCACAGAGCAAGATGAGCTCAACCGCCGAATAGACATTGGCACGCGGCAAAAGCTGCAAAAGGCGTTGAGCGCGTGCATCAAATTCTAGCCGCATCGGTGGGGTCCCCAGGAAGCGCCGTTGCTAGGCGGAGCGCGTTACATTTCAATGGCACTTTAGTGAATAAATTGGGACAAAAACGATGGCCTGGTGCAACAATGTCAGACCCTTTCACGCCAGACTGGAAATCTAGGAGCCCTTTTGGCTATTGGGATCTATGCCCAGCGCGCCAAGCGATCCTTTTCCGCCAGCCTGTTTTGGTTCCGGTCAGCCGTCGCTGCCCGTCATCGCACATCTGAGCAAACAACCGGCTATCCAAAAAGTCCCTAGCCCCAAGTTGACATTGTTCCTTAAGCGCCGCTTCCTGAAGCCCGAACTGTGTGCAGCGCTGATGGATCGCATCGACGCCGAGCGACGCCCTTCAACGCTGTCCGATTCAAATGGCGATGCACGGTACCGCACCAGCGAAACCTGCGACCTCGCTTTCGACGAGCCATTGGCAATGACCGTCAATAGCGCGATCTGCGATCTGATGGGATTGGATCCGGCGTTTGGCGAACCGCTGCAAGGACAGCGTTATGCGGTAGGGCAGGAATTTAAGCTGCATACCGATTATTTTGATCCGCTCGGGATCGATTACGAAAAATATTGCAGTGTGGCGGGGCAACGCACTTGGACGGCAATGATCTATCTGAACGAACCCGCCGCTGGCGGGGCCACTCGGTTCAAGGCCATCAACAAAATCGTCCAGCCAGAAACAGGGAAATTGTTAATGTGGGACAATCGCGGCGTCGACGGTTCCATCAACGCATCAACGCTTCACCAGGGCATGCCCGTTCGCGCTGGGACCAAATATATCCTGACCAAATGGTTTCGCGAGCGTTGCTGGGGATAGGTGCCAGCGCGAACCCAGATTGGCACGACGGCCGCTCCCGCTCGGAGGAGAATTACCCGTATCATAGATGATTGCCTGGCCTCAATGCGCTGATGCAACGCCTTAAAACTGTAACTTTTGTTTCATCAAAATGTATCTCAATTAGCATGCTTGAGTCACAACCCCTTTCTAGAGGCGGTGGAGATGGGAGCGCGGGGGCAAAACGACTCGCGGCTGCATCGTGAACGCAACGGTCATTCGACCGGGCACGAAAACACGCTGGAGACAGGGAAATGATTAACTCGAACCTACGTCGCATCCTTTTTGCGACTGCGTCGGTTGCCGTGCTGAGCGGCTGCGGCGCCAATGATATCGCCTCCCCGGGTACCGGCGGCAATGTGACGATCAACAACACGCCTGCGCCTGCGCCGACCCCAACCCCCACGCCGACCAGCACGCTGGTTACCGCAGCATCGGGCTGCCCAACCATTGCCGATTCCGCAGGCCTCACCGATGCCGGCACGATCACCGGCCCAACCGGCACCTATCGCCAGTGCAACCTGCCTGCCCGCCTTACGCGCAGCTCGACGCTTCCGCGTATCCCCGGCGTGCTTTATGCGCTGCCTGGCCGCGTTGATGTCGGCACCGATCAGGGCGCAACGACGACCGGCACGACCAACGTCGTGCTGACGATCGAACCTGGCGTCATCATTTTTGGCAACACCGGTGTTTCTTGGCTTGCCGTCAACCGCGGAAACTCGATCCAGGCCGTCGGTACGGCCGCCCGTCCGATCATCTTCACCAGCCGTGACAACGTCCTTGGCCTCAACACCGATACTTCGTCGGGCCAGTGGGGCGGCGTTGTGCTGATGGGCCGCGCCCAGATCACTGACTGCGCTGCCTCCGGTGCAACCCCAGGCACCACTGCCTGCGAACGTCAGACCGAAGGCGCGATTGATCCTGCCGTGTACGGTGGCAACAACAACACCGAAAGCAGCGGCCGGATGAGCTTCGTCCAGATCCGCTTCTCGGGTTTTGTCCTTTCGGCGAACAGCGAGCTTCAGGCCCTGACGACCGAAGGCACTGGCAGCGGCACCGTGCTGAACAATATCCAATCGTTCAACAGCTCGGATGACGGCGCTGAATTCTTCGGCGGTCGCGTCAACATGCGGTACTTTATCTCGGTTGGCGCCGAGGACGACAACCTCGACACAGATACGGGCCTGAAAGCCAACTTCCAATATGTGATCGTTGCCCAGCGCGCGGGTAGTGAATCGCGTGGCACCGATGCGATCATCGAAGCTGACAGCGATAACGCGGTCGATGGCGATATCCCACGCCAGAACACCATCGTGTCGAACTTCACCTTCTTCCACCGCGTCAACAACACGTCGGCTCTGTCGGCGATCCTGCTGCGCGGCGGCACGGACTATACGCTTGTCAACGGGATCGTATCGGCACCAGCACCATCGCCATCGTGCCTGCGCATCAGCCGCGCCCAGACCGCGTCGGCTACGGTCAACCCTGCCATTGACGAGCTTGGTGCACCGGTGTTCCGCTCGGTCGTCATGCAGTGCGGCGCGACGCCGTTCCTGGGTGCCAATGGCGTAACCAATGCTGACGTTACGTCGATCTTCGGCGCTGGCAGCAACAACAACAGCGCAACCTTCACACCGTCCTTCACCAGCACCTTCATCAATGGTCCGGCGGAAACAGCTGTTACCGCATTCAACGCGACTCCGTTGACGGCAAGCGCCGCAAACGGCCCGTTCTTTGAACTGACCAACTATATCGGTGCGGTCCGTGATGCCAACGACACCTGGTATCGCACATGGACGTGCAACAGCGCGACGCTCGACCTCGGTACCGGCAATACCGGCCTGTGCACCTCGCTGCCAACGGCCTGATGCTCGGTAAGTGAAATTGGACGGGGCGTGGCCATGCGGCGACGCCCCGTCCTTGTTCAGGATTTCAAAGGGGGTTTACGATGTCGAGGCCGTTCGAGCTGGCAAGCCTATTG
>JAIERC010000046.1 GCA_019747165.1 Sphingomonas sp.
GGAGGTCGGCACGATCGTCCGCTCGGCATCGCCATTCCTCCTCTCGCTCGTCGCGTCGCATGGGAAGTTGCTGGACGAAGTCGTCGACGGAATCGCACCTTCACCGGGGTGGCCACGCTCGCCGAGCGTGACCAGGATCGCGGGCACCAGGTTCCGGCCCGTCGAGGACAGGCCTCATTGTTGCCTGGTGAGCACGGGGCTCGGTTGGACGAAGGCCGTTTTGGTGCGCGGCTTCGGTCATGGGTTCACCTTCGCGCAGTCGGGCGATGAATGGGCGCGATTAGAGATCGTCGGACATTCGCTCGAGGTTGAGGCTCGGATCGGGGGCCTGACGTTGGAGACATTGTTCGGTGTGTTGAGAATTACATTGCAGCGTCGTTTACCCGAGACTTTGGCGGCGGGGTGCGTTGGACGGTCGATCGAGAGCGTGATCGAACACGCGGCCCTCTGTGGCCGCGGCTGGGTGATCACCGGGATCGAGGAGCCTGTTTCGCCAACCCTTGCGCAGGCGCTGATCGTCGCGACCGGATCGACGGCCTACCAGATGCCTTGGGCGCGTTAGTGAGCGATTCGGTGATGGGCATGAGAGTTCACGGCTATCGCCTGCTGTGCGCCCGCGGACTTCGAGAGGGCGCTCTGATCTCCCGGCGAACTGACCGCGTTAGCGTGCAAGACCTCGTTAGGTTGCCGACTCGTCGCTCTTAACGAGCGGTGACAAAGAAGCTGGTGGGCCCGGCAGGACTCGAACCCGCAACCTAGCCGTTATGAGCGGCCAGCTCTAACCATTGAGCTACAGGCCCCACCGCGGATCGACCTAGCGGAGCTCCCCCCCTGTCCGCAAGATCATCCGCGTGTCGCATCTGCTGCGGCGATCAGCGCATCAAGGCCGATCGGCATGACATTGAGCCGATGCAGCTCGGCAAGCACGGCATCCCACCACTGCCAGAACGCGGCCAGATCCCGCGCATCGCGCACATAGGGTGTGCAGCCGGGGACAAGCGACGGTGAATGAAAGGAAAAATTGAGCAATCGTACCCCCTGCCCCACAGCAGTACGGAGCGCTTCAAGCACATCGGCCACGGGCATCCCCTCCGGCGTCAACGCCACGCGCGACAACAGCCGGGTTCTGGCAAGCACGCCAAGACCGCCCGGCATGAGGCCCGCCGCCCGGTACAAGCGCGGTCCGATCGCCTGCAGCTTGCCTGTAAAGATCGTTGTGAGCGGCAGTTCGATCAGTTGACGGGTTCTGTCCACCCAGAATGGCGCGGCATCGATGGCGGCAAAGTCTGGGCCGTCGTCGCGGCGATAGTCATAGCGCGCGCGCATCGAGCTATCGATTCGGTAGCCGCGCTCGGCAAGAAGCGACAACGTGTTGGGGCCGATACCATAGCGCCCTGCCCGATAGGCGCGCGGCCGGATGCCGAAGGCTGCTTCGATCAGCGCGGTCATTGTATCTATTTTTGCGGCTTCCAGATCGCGCGGCAAATTGCCCGCAAAACTGTTCGCGGGTGTAACCGCCTCATCGAATGGCGGTGTTACCCAGGGGTGGAGTTGAGCCCCGATCGTGGATAGTCCCGCAGCGACGATCTCACGCAGTATCGCAACGGTTCGCGCATCACTGATAATCGGGTGATCGACCAGGAACGTCAGCGGGTAATGATGGTCGGCAAACCAGCGGTGCGCTGCAGGTAATGCGCTTGTCGCCGCAGTCGAGCGGTGGTTGCGCGAGAGCGGCGCGAACCAATCAAATTCCTCTTCGGTGTCGACAAAGATGATCGCGCGGACCCCGAAATCACTGGCCCAGTCTATGCCGTCGGCAGGATTGCGGGGCGGCACGCGATAGCATGTTCGCGCAGGTTCGGTGGTGAGCCTGCCCGCCACCCTAATTGTTCGACGCTTGTCCCACTCCGCGACTTACGGCGGCGGGCAGCCGCAAAGTCAAGCGTTCGCCGCCGATCGCGAGGCTGCCGCCCAGCTCTGCCGCCAGATTGCGCACGAGCCTGAGCGCGAAGCCAGTACCCAACAGGGGTGGACCAACATCGCCGTCATCGGGCTCGCTATCGGCGCTTAGCAACGCGTCGCCAGGCAATTGCCCAAACGCGCGCGGACGGTCGACCGCGATTGTTATTGTATCCTGCCCCTCCACGGCGGTGGTGACCATGATCGTTTCGTCTGGCCCCGCGCTGCCGACCAATGTCGCGATCAGGCGGCCAACCACGCGATCAATGGCGCGATCATCGCCGCGAACTACAGAACCCGGCTCCGCAAACAGGGTGAGCGTTGCGCGGCGCAGGCTGGCGAGCGGGCGGAGATCGGCAACAATATGGCTGAGCAAGGGTGGCAATTCGACGCTGGTCTCGCGCAGGTCGAGCGCCTGCGAATCGATGCGCGCCGCGGTATCCAGATCATCGATCGCCTCCAGCAGGCCGCTCGTCTGATGCCGGATTGTGGCCGCGTAATCGATGTAGGGCGCGGGCACCGGACCCAATAATTCGCCCTCGATCATTTCTGCAAAGCCCGCGATGGCCGTTGTCGGCGTGCGCAGTTCATGGACCAGCTGGCGCACCGAATCGGTTGCTGTCGTGCGGGCAGCTGCTCCCGCCTCGGCTCGCTCATCGGCGCGCGGGCGCCGGCCGGTGCCGCGATAGCCTGTAAATCGTCCGCTTTCGCGATCAAAGATCGGGATTCCGGTGATGCGCCACTGGCCCGCGGTCTCGCTTGATCCGTCGACGAGCAACCGCGCATCGACAAAGCGCGAGCGGCGCCGAAAGGCACCCGATGCAATGCCATCGACCCGAGCCCCGAAGGAAACCGCTGCCATGTCCAGCGACAGCCCGATCAAGGGCTCGCGCGCTGTCCCCAGGATCCAGCGAAACGTGCCGGTGGCATCTGTTTCGAACTGAAATCCTTCAACACGACGCGGACGCAACCCGTCTTCTTCGTCGTCGCCGTCCTGTTCTGTCCGGTGCCGCTGAAACGCATCGATGCGCGCAACAATATCGGAAATCTGAAAGGGACCACGGGCAGGTTGCAAGGGGTCCTCGAGGGGTTCATCGCCACCCGGATTTGGCTGCAAAGGTGGTTCGGAAAGGGAAGACGTCGTTCCGATAACCGCATCGCCCGGCGAACCAAGCTCGGCCCGCCGCATCGCGTCAACAACCACAGGCAACCCGAGCGCCACGCTGGCCAGCGACACGAACGACGAATCGTCAATCGGGCGCGCCAAATCCTGATCGGCCGAAGCGACCTGTTGCACCTCAACCGGCAGTGGGGCGTTGGGAACGAGGTTTACCGCATCCGCGATCGGATTGACTTTAATCGGGTCGGGGGCTTGCTCGACCGGTGAGTCAGCCGGCGAGGACAGCACAAAATCGCTGGAGCCAAAAGCAGCCAAGGCGCGCTCCACATCGGGGCCGAGGTCACGACGATGCCGCAGGATCGCCCGGCAAGCAGAAGGCATTTGGGGCAGCAGGCCGATCCATTCTTCAGGCTTAAGCGTAGCAATCCGCAGGACCGGCGCAGCGATGGCCAGATCATCCTCAGCGAATAGACGAACCAGCGCGACCGGTGGTGATGTAAACGCCAGCGCCCGGGCGCTGGCCGAACGAACCGACGCCGGCACCGCACTGCGGATCTCGCGCAGGCGGGCAAGCGCCTCATCGGTTGCGGTGACCCGTCCGCGACCGATCAGGTCCACCAGTTGCCGCCAAGCGGACTGCGCGCCGATCGGCGACGATGTATCCGCTGCCAGTACCGTTTCTAGACTATCGTCAAATCGCAATGTCGGCCGTCCCGCTCCGACGCGGGGGTCTCGCGCCGTAACGATTGCTTAACCGTTCGCTCTATGGGCCGGAACGACCCTTTTCGGCACGTCGCAATGTGGGACAATTGCGTTGTTTCGCAATTATCTTATAATGGATCGCCCAACCCCGATTACAAAAAATCCCCCTGTTTTGGAGCGTTTGATGGCTTTTGACCGAATCGACCGGCAGATTCTTGAATTGCTGCAGGAGCACGGTCGGATGACCAACGTTGAGCTGGCGGATCGGGTGGGGCTGACTGCACCACCATGTCTGCGCCGCGTGCGCACGCTGGAGGAGCGCGGGGCGATTCGCGGCTATCATGCCGAGCTCGACCCGGCGGCGCTCGGCTACACCATTACGGTATTCGCGCTTGTCAGCCTGCGCAGCCAGGCTGAGGCGGATCTGGCGGCGTTCGAAAACTATGTGGCCGGCATCCCCGAGATTCGCGAATGTCACATGCTCAACGGAGAGATTGATTTCATTTTGAAGATCGTCGCGACCGATCTGAAATCCTTTCAGGAAATTCTGACCACGCACCTGACACCCGCGCCAAATGTGGCAAGCGTGAAGACGTCGCTCACCATCCGAACGGCCAAGCTGATGCCGGGAATCCCGGTTATCCAAGTCCCCTGATTCATCAACGTCCCCTGATGCATCAACGTCCCCCGAATCGTACACGTCCTCCTGAATCGTAAAGGGGTGGCATTGCTGCCACCCCTTTAGCGTCTTCATTCAATGCGCTGGCTCAGCCGGCCGAACCAAGATCAAGCCAGGTCAGCCAGAAACCCGCAATATCCGCGCGGGGCGCGCCGGTGACTGACTTGAATGCCGCGCGGGCAGCTTCCTTGTCTCCGGACTGGGCAAGGGCGATGCCAAGGTGCGTGTTAACCTCAGCAGCGGTCACATAGCGGCGCTTGCTGCCGGGCGTCGGCTGATCAAATGGCTTGGTCAGCGCAATCTTGTACAGCTCAATCGCTTTGGCGTTGTTGCCGCCGGCCAGGTAAACGTCGGCGGTTTGCGCAGCCAGATCGCCGGTCTTGGCGGCAACAGCCTGTTTTTCGGTCGCGTCGAGCGACTTTTCCAGGCTCAGGCCCGTCTTCGCCGACCCGGCAAGCATCGATGCCAACCCATCGCCTGCGGGGATCTTGCCACTTGCCCGTCCCTCATCGATCACTGCCTTGGTTTCTGCATTCAGGCCAAGATCATCGGTTGCCTGGGCATATTCATCATAGTCGTTTTGATCGGCCATGGCGTGCGCGGCGCGGAGCAGGCGAAAAAGATCGATCCGCTGCGACTTGTCGAGCTTGGCGCTCGTAACCGGAATGGTCTCCATATAAACGCGGACCCATTGCCGCCAATTGGCCGCCGTCGGATAGGCAGATACGACCTTTTGTGACCAGGCGGCGCTCTCCGCGTATTTCTTGCTGAAGTACAGCTTTGACAGCACATAATTATACCAATTTTCAGGTACTTTCCGACCCGCCGCCTTCTCACGATCAATCTGGGATTGCAGTTCAGCGGCCGCGCCGATCGCATCGCCCGATTCGGCCTTTGCCTTCATGATTTGCAGGCTGACGTCCTGATTGGTCGACCCCAATTCGCGCGCACGCGCCAGATCAGCCACCGCTTCCGCGTACTTCTTGCTGTCAAAATAGGTGGCGCCGCGGAATTCGAGGAACGTGATCAGTTCGGCCGACGGTGTCTTGGGATTGTCGATAATCGCATTGAGCGATGGCAAAAGGGCAATCCTACCGGCGACAATTGCCTTGGGGTCACCCGCCGCAGCCAGAGCCAGCTTCCCGTTTTCGTAAGAAAGCCGGAGATGGGCAGTGAGGTATTTCTCGTCGTCAGAAATGGCAAGCGACTCAGCTTCCGCCAGGGGCGCCGTCGCCGCGTCGTAATTCTTGGCCTGGATCGCCGTTTGCGCTGCAAGCGCGGGCTTTCGGAACGCCTCACCATATTTGGGGGCAGCGGGTGCCTCTTCCTTCTTTTTGGCAAGGGCGGGGGCTGCAACGGTCAGGCTGCCAGCGCCAAGCATGAGCGCCGCAATCAACGCGGCTTTCGACAATGTGGTCATCGCTTTAATTCTCTCCTCGTCCAGGCCCCGCCCTTGATCGCGCCGCCATACCGGGCGAGCGGAACGGGTTCAAGCACGTCACGTCCGGTGGAGCGATAGCTGCGCACGACTGAACCGCCATTGAACGCCGCAGAAAACCGGATAGCCGATTCTTTGACCGATACTGGCTGCTCAGTTAGGCGCGGTCACATGCCCCTTCCAATCTCAACAAGGATGCTCCTATCTTGACCGGCAGCGCAGTAATTATCGGAGCATCTGGTGGTATCGGTGCCGCCCTGGAAGCCGCGCTGACTGAAGAAGGCACATTCACCAACATATCTGGCTTTGCGCGGTCACGGACCGGGGATCAGCACATCGATCTGCTGGATGAGTCGAGCATTGCCGCTGCGGCCGGACGAGTGGCGGCGCGCGCGGCGCCGACGCTGATCGTCGTCGCGACCGGGTTGTTGCATGAAGGCGATCGCGGTCCTGAAAAGGCGCTGCGCGATCTGGACCCCGCATGGCTGGCGCGCAGCTTTGCGATAAACGCGATCGGTCCGGCGCTGGTTGCAAAGCATTTCCTGCCGATCATGCCCAGAGCTGGTCGATCGGTCTTTGCCGCCTTGTCCGCACGGGTGGGCAGCATTTCCGACAATCGGCTGGGCGGATGGCACGGCTACCGCGCCGCAAAGGCCGCCCTCAACCAGCTGATCCGGACGCTTGCGATTGAGGAACGCCGCCGCAATTCGAGCTCGATTGTCGTCGGCCTGCACCCGGGGACGGTCGACACCGGCCTGTCACAGCCATTTCAGGGCAATGTCCCCGCTGGCCAGCTCTTCAAGCCCGATCGTGCAGCGGTACAGCTGCTCGACGTGCTTGACGGTCTGCGCCCGCCCGACAGTGGCAAATTATTCGGCTGGGACGGCGCCGAAATCAGCCCCTGACCATCCATCGGTTCGACCGCCGAATCGACCCGGCCTCGCGCGCACGCGTACGCGCGTCCGCGTGGACATTGGCGGTCGGCTGGTCTAAGATCGTCACCGAATTGCAACACCCATCCGAAAGCTTTGAAAATTGACCGACGAGACCCTGCTCGCCGACCCCTCTGACGTTACCCCGATCTCGATCGTCGACGAGATGCGGACGAGTTACCTGAGCTATGCGATGAGCGTCATCGTCGCGCGCGCCTTGCCGGACGTGCGCGACGGGTTGAAGCCCGTTCATCGCCGCATTCTGTATGCCGCACAGGAAGGCGGCTATGTCGCGGGCCGCGCCTATCGCAAGTCTGCGCGTCTGGTCGGCGACGTGATGGGTAAATACCATCCGCACGGCGACAGTTCGATTTATGATGCGCTTGCCCGGATGACGCAGGACTGGTCGCTGCGGCTGCCGCTGATCGATGGTCAGGGCAATTTCGGATCGATGGATCCTGATTCGCCGGCGGCCATGCGCTATACCGAAGCGCGGCTGGCGCGCGCGGCATCGGCACTACTGGACGATATCGACAAGGATACGGTCGATTTTCAGGACAATTATGACGGTTCCGAAAGCGAACCGACCGTTCTTCCCGCCCGCTATCCCAACCTGCTGGTCAATGGCGCGGGCGGCATCGCGGTCGGCATGGCGACCAACATTCCGCCGCACAATCTGGGCGAAGTCATCGATGCCTGTCTGGCGCAGATCGACCGGGCGACATCAGGCGGAGACCCGCTGACAATTGATGAATTGTTTGACATCGTGCCCGGTCCCGACTTCCCGACCGGCGGCCTGATCCTGGGTCGTACCGGCTGCCGGTCCGCTTATGAGACTGGCCGTGGATCGATTATCGTTCGGTCACGCCACATTGTCGAGGAAGGGCGCGGCGACAAGCGGTCGATCGTGCTGACCGAAATCCCGTTCCAGCAGGGCAAGAACGCACTGGTCGAAAAGATCGCCGAAGCCGTCAAGGACAAGCGGATCGAGGGCGTCAGCGACATTCGCGACGAATCGAACCGGTTGGGCGTGCGCGTGGTGATCGACCTGAAGCGCGACGCCACCCCCGAAGTGGTCTTGAACCAGTTATGGCGGCACAGCCCCGCGCAATCCAGCTTCCCCGCCAACATGCTCGCGATCCGGGGCGGCCGGCCCGAATTGCTCAACCTGCGCGATATCATCGACGCGTTCGTCAAGTTCCGCGAAGAAGTCATTACCCGTCGGTCCAAGTTCGAGCTCGCCAAGGCGCGCGACCGGGCGCATCTGTTGCTCGGCCTTGTCATTGCGGTCACCAACCTTGATGAAGTCGTCCGCATAATCCGTGGGTCATCAAGCCCGGTTGAGGCGCGCAACGCGCTGCTGATGCGCGAATGGCCGGTGGCTGAGATCGCACCCTATATCCGTCTCGTTGAAGCCGTCGAAGCCGAAGTGTCGGGCGACAGCTATCGCCTGTCGGACCTGCAGGTTCGGGCCATTCTGGATCTGCGTCTGCACCGGCTGACCGCGCTGGGCCGCGATGAAATCGGCGATGAGCTGAAAACGCTGGCCGATTCGATTGCCGCGCTGCTCGCGATTCTCGGCGATCGCGCAAAGCTATATTCGGTGATGCGCCAGGAACTGGTTGACGTTCGTGCAGCCTATGCGACGCCGCGCCGCACTGAAATTGCGGCCGCTGCTGATGGCATAGAAGACGAAGACCTGATCGAGCGCGAGGCGATGGTCGTGACCGTCACCATGCAGGGCTATATCAAGCGCACCACGCTCGACACCTTCCGCGCCCAGCGGCGTGGCGGCAAGGGGCGCGCCGGCATGGCGACCAAGGAAGAAGATGTCGTCACCAACCTGTTTGTGACGAGCACCCACACACCGGTGTTGTTCTTTTCCACCGCCGGCAAGGTCTATCGCATGAAGGTCTGGCGCCTGCCCGAAGGCGGCCCGGCCACGCGTGGTCGTCCGATGATCAACCTGTTGCCGCTGGCCGAAGGCGAAACCATTTCTACCGTGTTGCCGCTGCCCGAAGATGAAACCGAATGGGGCAAGCTTCACGTCATGTTCGCGACCGCGAAAGGGAGCGTGCGCCGCAATTCGATGGACGCGTTCACCAATGTGCCCAGCAACGGCAAGATTGCGATGAAGTTCGACGGCGATGACGCTGACGACCGGTTGATCGGCGTCGCGCTGCTCGACGAGGCGGATGATGTGCTGCTCGCGACGCGGCAGGGCAAGGCAATCCGCTTTGCCGGTGATGATGTCCGCGAATTCCAGAGCCGCAATTCAACCGGCGTGCGCGGCATGTCGCTGAAAGATGGTGACGAGGTTATCTCATTGTCGATCCTCCACCGCGTCGGCGCAACGCCCGACGAGCGCGAGGATTATCTGCGGTTCGCGCCGTGGAAGCCCGACCGCGACGGCGAACCCGCCATGCCCGCCGAGCGTTTCGCCGAATTGCAGTCGCGCGAACAATTTATTCTGACGGTGTGCGCCAATGGCTATGGCAAGATCAGCTCGGCCTATGATTATCGTCGCACCGGTCGTGGTGGCCAGGGCATCACCAACATTGACAATATCGGCCGCAACGGACCGGTGGTCGCCAGCTTCCCCACCACCCCCGCCGAGCAACTGATGCTCGTCACCGATCAGGCCAAGCTGATCCGCATGCCGCTTGATTCGATGCGCGTGATCGGGCGGAATTCCGCCGGAGTGCGGCTGTTCGATGTCGCCGATAACGAACATGTCGTCAGCGCTGCGCTGATTGGCGACAGCGATGATGAGGAAGAAGAAGATGGGACGGCTGACGTGCCACCAATGACGCCAGTGGCGGAAGCCTAATCGTCAGAATCGAAATGCGCAGATACGTCCAATCGCTCATGAAGAATCCGAACAACGTCGATGCCGTCCTCAGCGAGTAGGAAATAGATCAGGTGCGACCCTGCCTTCGCTCGTCGCAAGCCGGGATAGATAGGGTCGCATCGGGACGCGCCCGGCCCGGTCAAGCGCAGGTTATTCATTTTCGCGACAAGACGGCAAGCATAGTCATCAGCCCTGGCGCGACCCCATTGCTCAGCCGAATAGTCCCAGATGTGGCCCAGATCTGTCCGCGTCTGCGAGCGGAGCAACAGGCGCCACATTATCCGGCGGCGGCCTTTGCATGCATCTCGCCAAGGAAGTCATCAAGGTCGAACGGCACGGGCGGGCCGCTATCGATCCCTTCCTTAATCGCCGCGCGCAGCCGCTCAAACTGCGCCTCCTCCGCTTCCAGCAGCCTTAGGCCCGCGCGAACGACGTCGCTGGTTGACCCATAGCGCCCGCTCGCCACTTGCCGTTCGGCAAAGACGATGAAATGGTCGCTGAGCGTGACCGACGTATTTTTTGACGCCATTCCCGCAACTCCAATTCAAATACCAGTAATTGGTATCACGTCTTCAGCCGTCGAGGAAGCATGCAATGACCTATCGCCCTGCCATCGCC
This sequence comes from Sphingomonas sp., assembly GCA_019747165.1. Taxonomy (GTDB): domain Bacteria; phylum Pseudomonadota; class Alphaproteobacteria; order Sphingomonadales; family Sphingomonadaceae; genus Sphingomonas. The sequence goes on from JAIERC010000046.1 coordinate 10,300, forward strand.
TATAAAGTACTGACCGCTGAGCAATGGGCATCATTCGAGACAGCAGGCAGCTTCACCGGCGCCCCGATCGACCTGGCGGACGGCTATATCCATCTATCCACGCACGCGCAGTTGACCGAAACAGTCGACAAACACTTCGCCGGGCAGCACGACCTGTGGGTCGCCGCGGTTGATCTGGAGGCGCTGGGCGATGCGGTGACATGGGAAGAATCGCGCGGCGGGCAATTATTCCCGCACATCTATGCGGCACTGCCGCTTTCGGTGGTGGTGGCCTACGGGCCGCTTGTACGTGACGATGCGGGTCAGGTCAGGCTGCCGGTCAGGGGGTAGGATTTCAGCGCGTTGGCCAGACCCAGCGAGGGGTAGGTTGATCGCTTTGTATATGCGTTTCGCCCAGTTGTTTGTCGAGCACGACAGAAACGGTCGACGCGTGGCCTGCGAGCGCCTCGACCAAATTGTGGGCATGCGAGACAACGATGATCTGGCATTGCGCGGCGGCTGCGGTGATCAACCGCGCGAGTGGCTGTAGCAAATCGGGGTGAAGGCTCGCCTCCGGTTCGTTGAGGATCATCAGCTCGGGCGGTCTCGGCGATAGCAATGCAGCCACGAGCAGCAAATAGCGCAAAGTCCCATCTGACAATTCGCTGCCGCGCATCGGGCGTAACAGGCCATGCTGGCGCATGTCGATTTCAAACGCATCGCCGATACTCACACTCGCACCGTCGAATGCGTCGGCGACGGCTTGCGCCAGGGCATCACCGTCCCCGATTTCGATAATTGTCTGAATGGCAGCGCCAATATCGGCGCCATCGCTGGCCAGAACAGGGGTGAACGTTCCAACCTGCGGCCGTCGCGCAGGGGCCTCGCGATCGGTGCGCAGCTGATCGTAAAATCGCCACCCCCGCATTCTTTCGCGCAGGATCAACAACTCGAGGCCATCGACCGAGTCAGCACAATAGGACATCATGCTGTCAAATCCTGATAACTCGCCAAGGGTGGCGCGCCATTCCCCGTTTTGCTCATTACGAACCCGGGCCATCAGGCCGCGGCGCTCTGCCACTAGCGTCGCCGGGCGAAGGACGGCACCGTTCCAGACCGCCTCGGCCTTGATTTCAGGATCCAGCTTGAAATGGGAGCGCGACGGTGAAGGCATGCCAAGGTCAATGGCATACCCCAAACCATCGCCTGAAAATCCCAGCTTGAGGCTCACAGGTCCGGAACGAACAGTGCCTTGTACCGGATGCAATCCATCCTTCATGGCACGGCTGAACCTTTCGGGCCCGGCCCAAAGCGTCGATGATAATCCGCCTTCAGCCGCCAATGATCCAACCACGCGGCCCTGCGCGACATCCGACAGCAGCCGCAGCGAGCGGTACAGGCTGGATTTGCCGCTGCCATTTGCGCCGGTAATCACCGTAATGTCGCCCAGCGCCAGGGTAACGTCGCGCAGAGATCGATATCCAGAAATCGCTATCGTATTGATCATTCGATGAAACTTGCCATGATAAGCCAATGTGTCACAAGCGTTTTTTGGCGATCGCTCCTACCACGCCGTCCGCAATCAACACCTGCCCCGCAAAATAAAGCGGCCAGATCAGCAGGGTCGGCAGCCACGATCCGGCGAGCGGCCCAAGACGCGCAAAGATCAGCAAGTCGCTGACCGCAAACAGCAGCGCGCCCTTTGACACAAGGCTGCGCGGGAAACTGCTGAGCCATGCGCTTGCCGCCATGGCCCCCAGCCCGACGGCGTAGAGCGCGATACCCGCCGCGGCGGCGCGGTCGGCGGGAAACTGAAAGGCAAGGACGGGGATGATGATCAGGCGCCCAAGCGCAATCGGCGCAGCCTTTGCCCAGGGTTCATCGCGGCGGTGACGCAGATAGAGGATGATCGCCAACACATGTCCGGTCAGAAATGCCAATGCCCCCGCCGTCAGCCCCACCGCATCGATCAGGACATCGCCCAGCGCGCCAAGGGCCATGACGGCGGTAATCCACCATCCGTCCAGCCCGCGCGCCCGGCTTGCGGCCCAAAGCGCGAGCAGCCCCACGCCCGCCCCCTTCCACGCAACCAGCAAGGGGCCATGCGGCAACAGCCAGTCCGCAGGCAGATAGGTCGTGCCCGCGACCAGCGCGGCGATGAACAATGGACCGCGCTGATAGGATTTGGAAACTGGTGATCCGCGCCGTTGCGCGGCATCGCTCATTCGTTGCCGCCGATAAAATCTCCAAGCCCGCCCAGCAACGATCCTTCCCCGCGATTCTGCCCGCCGCGCGGCCCGGCGACCGCGATTACCCGACCCGCGAGACGGGCAAACGGCAGCGACTGGATCCAGACCTTGCCCGGCCCCCGCAGCCGCGCAAAAAACAGCCCTTCGCCACCGAACAAAATGCTGCGGACGCCGCGCACCATCTCCAGATCAAATTCAACGCTGGGGGTGAAGGCGGCAAGGCAGCCCGTGTCCACATGCAGAACCTCTCCCGGCGCCAGGGTGCGTTCGACGACGGTGCCCCCCATCTGGACAAACACCCAGCCATCGCCGTCCAGCTTCTGCATGATGAAGCCTTCGCCCCCGAACAGCCCGGTCATCACGCGGCGCTGAAACGCGATGCCCACCGAAACGCCCTTGGCCGCCGCCAGAAACGCGTCTTTCTGGCAAATCAGCGTGCCGCCATAGTCCGACAATTTCAGCGGCAGGATGGCCCCCGGCGTTGGCGCGGCAAACGCGACGCGGGCCTTGCCCGAACCGGTATGCGTAAACACCGTCATGAACAGGCTTTCACCGGTCAGCAGCCGCTTGCCCGCGCCCAACAGCGCATCCATGAACCCACCGCCGGTTGCGCCCTTCGATCCGTCACCGAATACGGTCGCCATCTCGATCGTTGCATCCTTCCAGACAAAGGCACCCGCTTCGGCGACCGCGCTTTCGCCGGGATCAAGCTCAATCTCGACAAACTGAAGCTCCTGCCCCTTGATTTCGAAATCAATATCATCGGCGACGCCCGATTGGCGGTGATGCTGCCAGGGACTGGGATTGGCCATTGAAACGCGCTCCATGCTGATCCGTACCAGCCGACTATAGCACCTCAATTTCGGGCCGCCAGCGATCCGCTGCA
>JAIERC010000352.1 GCA_019747165.1 Sphingomonas sp.
ATCGGTTAACCATAACGGTAACGGATATGACGATCGCGCTCTGGTTTCTGCTTGCCGTCCTGGCCAATTTCGCAGGATATGCCCTGTACCTGACGGGGCTGAAGCGCGAACTTGTCCAGCCCAATCGCGCTTCCTGGCTGATCTGGAGTGCGGCAATTCTGGTGGAGGCGAGTACTTATGCCGCCGTTAATCCCGGCGCGGCGCAGAGCATCGTCTTTCTGGTATCGGCGGCGGCCTGCATCATCGTGACGATCGGCATCTGGCAGCGTTCAGCGTGGAGCGCGCCGACCCGCAGCGAAACGATTTGCATGGCCGCTTGCCTGGCCTCCCTGCTGCTGTGGGCGATGTTCAGTTCGGCCTTCTGGGCGCATATGCTGGTGGTCGCCGCCGTGCCGATCAGCTTCTGGCCGACCTGGGAAAGCGTGCAGCAAGACCGGGCGCGCGAACGATCACCGGCCTGGGGGCTGTGGACGGTGGGTGACCTGGCGACGCTGATCGTGGCGACCCGCTCCGGCAATGTCGAAGTCGGCAGCTATGCCTATATTCTGGTCGAATTGCTCTGCCATGCCAGCGTGTGGTTCATGATCGGCCTGGCAACGATCAACCCGATCCGCTCGCTCGGCTTCCGCAACGGGCGCTTTTATGTGCTCGATAAATATCGCCCCGCCGCCAATCTGTTCTCGGTGGGGGAGACGCATTTGGGCAAGGCGGTGTTTGCCGCCACCAATTTTGCTGAAGGCGAACAGATTGTGAAATTCACGGGTCGGCGGTTCCGCGCTGACCAGGTGCCCAGCCTGATGCGCGGCGTCAGCGATCGGTTCGTGCAGGTCACGCCTGAACAGTATATGGGGCCATCCGGTCGGATCGATGATCTGATCAACCATAGCTGCTCGCCCAATGCCGGGCTGCGCTTTACCGATGATGGCGTCTATCTTGTTGCGATTCAGCCGATCGCGCCGGGTGAAGAGATTAGCTGGGATTATTCGACCACGCTCACCCAGAGCAACTGGCATATGATTTGCCAGTGCCGCAGCGCAGATTGCCGCCGTGTCATCGGCAATTTCGAAACGCTGGCACCCGAGCGGCAGGAATGGTTCCGCGCGCGCAATCTGGTCGCGCCCTATTTGCGGCGGCGCGATGCGGTTATCGGGGACGGGACGCTGCCAGACGTGCGGCTGGGGACGGGCTAGATCAGGCCGCCAACGCGTTGGCAGCGGCCTGGACAGGCGCCGCCTGCAAGGTCAGGATCGCCACCGCGCCATGCCCCTTGCCCTGGCTTTCGAGCGCCAACCCGCCTTCCATGGCGTTCATCGAATTGGCGCACCAGTGCAGCCCCAGCCCGCCGGATTTATGCGCGCGGGTAGAAAAGCCGCGCTGGAACAGCGTCGCGCCAATCTCTGGCGGAAAGCCTTCGCCATCATCATGGATTTCGATGCGCAGCTTGTCGTCCACCTCACTGACGGCGACGCGGATGCTGCCGCTGCCAGCTCCACGGGCAACGATCGATTCGGCGGCATTGCCAAACAAATTGCCGATCACCTGGCTCAGGATCAGCCGGTTGGCCATGACGGGCCAGGGCTGGGAAGGGAAGCTGAACGCGATCGAGACATCGCTTGAATAGCGCGCAATCGCGGCATTTTGGGTGATGATTTCCGTCACATCGCACGGCGCGAGCGGCGGGCGTTCATGCGCCTTCGCTTGCTGGGTGCCGATGATTTCAAGCACATGATGCATGGCTTCGCGCCCGGCCAGGAGCTGGCGGCGGCGTTCGGCGTGGTCGCTCGCTTCGGCATCGACGGCGGCGGCGACAAAGGCAGCGAGTTTCTGGCGGCGCGCGGCCGGGATGTCCTCGCGCGCCAATTCGCCCACTGCGCGGTCGATGATGGCGCGGTCGGTAACGGGTTCATCGGCGATGCCGCGCGACAGAATCGTGCTGATCGGGTTCAGCGCGTTACGGACATTGTGCATCACCGCGACGGCGCTTTCGCTGCGGCCAAGCGCAAAGCTCTGCACCTCAAGCTGTTCGCGCAGATCCTTCAGCTGTTGCAGCATGAGGTTGAAGCTGCGGCCCAGCGAGCCGATCTCATCACGCCGCCCATCCTCATCAAGCAACCCAAGCGCGCCTGATGCAGTGACGACCTGCATGTGGCGCTCAACGCGGTGCAAAGGTGCCAGCACCAGCCGGGCGATCATCCGGCGCAGCACCATCAGCAGCACCAGCAACAACACGGTCGATCCGGCAATCGCGAGCAACAGCATGCGCTGCCCAAGGATGGAGACATCGCGCGGTACGTTGAAGCTGACATTGGCGACCGCGCGCCGGTCCGCGCCGATGATCGGCACGGCGATCGTCATGTTCCTGTCGCCCGGGCTAATCGATTCCGCGTTTGACATATTGGACAGATCAAGCCGCGCCTTTAGCTGCAGCAATGTCGACAATTGCGCCGACGTGAATTGCCTGACCATCATCACATAGCCACGGGGTACACCCGAACCATCGCTCCGCCTGACCTTGGCAACGCCGACGGCGGCGACGATTGGCCCAAGCCGGGTATAAAAGGCCGCCGAACTGCGACTGCCCAGCGCCTTGTTGAAATCAATCTGGCCGATGCGTTCAATCAGCTTGCGCCGCATCGCGGGCTGATCGGTCTGCGCGCCGAGATCGAGCCAGCGCGCGATGACGATCCTGCCGTCATTACCGATATATGCCATGCCGTTAACGTCGAGATTCGACATGGCGAGCGTCGAAAAAGATTCCTTTTCGAACTTGGCCGTAGGATGGCCCATATAATCATAGCTGGAATTCCAGTCGCCATAATCGCGAACTGCAGTTTCCACCTTTGAGATATATTCAGCGAGCGCGGCGCGGGTCCGTTCGACATGCGCGCCGACTGAGGCGCCCTCAAGCTGGTTGAAGCTGGGGGTGATGACGCTGGCGAGCAATAGCGTGATGGCGAGCGAGCCGAGCAGGCCGACCGTCGTCAAAATCAGCAGGAGTTTCGCGCCAAGTGACCCTGGCGCGCGGATCGTCCGCCCGAACATCGTAACGGTCATCAGCCGTGGGTCCCGTTCCCTGCCTGATAGAGTGCGGGGCCATCGCCGGGATCGTCCTTGCCCTCAATGAACCGAGCTTCGGCCATGCGACGGGCGTCGATCGCATCGATCGGGCGGGAGAAGAAATAGCCTTGCAGGTGCGATGCGCCAGCCAGGCGAAGCGCCTGCACCTGCGCGTCGGTCTCAACACCCTCGGCGATGACGCCAAGCCCAAGCGCGCGGCCGAGATGAATGATGGAATGGACGATTGCAGCACTTTCGCGCTCGCGGCCCATGCCGTCGATGAAACTGCGATCGATCTTCAGGCAATCAAGCGCGAATTTGCGAATGTTATAGAGGCTGGAATAGCCCGTGCCGAAATCGTCGAGCGCGATGCGGAAGCCCATCTGGCGCAGCTTATAGAGCGTATCAGCGGCGCGATCCGCATCGTCGAAAATCGCCGTTTCGGTGATTTCGATCTGGAATCGCGCGGGCGATACACCGGCGTGCTGGACGCGTTCCATGACGCGGGCGACAAAATTCTGCCGACGGAACTGGCGCGGCGAGAAATTGACCGAGACATATTGATCGGGCCAGTTCTTCACCTCTTCAAGCGATTGATCGATGACCCAATCACCAAGTTCATGGATCAAATTGCTTTCTTCGGCGATTGGAATGAACATGCCGGGCGAGATCGGCCCATATTCCGGGCTGTTCCAGCGAAGCAGTGCTTCGAAACCAATCACTTCCAGCCCTTCGCGCGAGACGATCGGCTGATAGACCAGCTTGAGTTCACCTCCGGCAATCGCCTTGCTCAGCCCGCTTTCGATCTGGCGTCGGAAGCGGATGCTCTCATCCATTGATTCGTCAAACGGCCGCACCACGCCGCGACCAGCGCGCTTGGATTCGTTGAGGGCAAGATCGGCGCGACGCATCACGTCAACCGGATCGCGCACGGGTTCCGCCTCAGTAACCACCACGCCCATCGACGCGCTGGCCTGGATCGAATGGCCAAATACTTTGAGCGTAACCGAACAAGCGCGCAGCATTAGTTCGCACGCCATCACCGCAGCTTCTTCGCCGGGTGTATCGAACAGGATGCCGAATTCGTCGCCGCCCAGCCGCGCGACCAGGCCGCCCTCGGGCACCGATGCCGCGAGCAGCTGATAGACCGATCGGATCATCTCATCGCCGGCCAAGTGACCGAGCGTGTCGTTGACCAGCTTGAAGCGATCGAGATCGAGCATCGCGGTCGCAAAACGCTCCTTGCCGCGCGAGCGTTCAGTGAGCGCGCGGAGGAAAGCGAGGCGGTTGGGGGCCTCAGTCAGCGAATCATGATTGGCGATATGGACGGCATGGCTTTCGTTGGCCGCGAGTTCTGCACCTTTTTGTTCAAGCATCACGACCTGATCGGCGAGCTGCTGGCGTGCAGCGGCAAGCTCGATATCAAGCTGCCAGCGTCCGGCGAGCGCCGTCGCCGTTTGCACCACCTCAGCGACTTCGAAGGGCTTGGCGATGTAAAAAATCTTGTCAGCCGGTCCAGCAGCTTTGGAAATCTCGATTGGCGAGAAATCCGAATAGCCCGTGACGATGACAATATTGATATTGGGATCAAGCTTGCGGATCCGCGTGGCGGTTTCCTTGCCGTCAATGCCGGGGGGCATGCGCACATCGATAAAGGCGACGGCATAGGGCTTGCCCTCGGCCAGCGCCGTCTCCAGCGCAGCGACACCGTCCAGGCCTTGCATGCTATGGGTCAGCTCAAATGCCATGGCGCTGTCATCGGCGCTCGGCGCTGTGTCGGCTTCATCATCGCCGAACAATTCGGCGGCCATCGCCGACAGCGCAGCCCCTTCGCCATTGTTCTTGGGCGCAAAACTTTGGCGATATGACTCATGCATCGCCGGTTCGTCGTCTATCACTAATATGCGCACCGGGCACCCCCGCTTTTGGATGCCCCGACCATGCCCGGCCCATGGTTAAAGAAGCGTTAGCGGATGGGGATCATTCGACGGTGACGCTCTTGGCCAGATTGCGCGGTTGATCGACATCGGTGCCTTTGAAAACGGCGACATGATAAGCGAGCAATTGCACCGGCACCGCATACACGAGTGGCGCGATCAGCGGGTGGACCTTAGGCATCTCGATCGTCGCGATCGTGTTTTCGCCCGCCTGCGCAATCCCGTCCGCATCAGAGATCAGCACCACCTGCGCACCGCGTGCCTGCGCCTCCTGCATATTGCTGACGGTCTTGTCGAATAACGGGCCAGAGGGCGCGAGCACGATCAACGGCACGCTATCGTCGATCAGCGCGATCGGCCCGTGCTTCATCTCGCCCGATGCATAGCCCTCGGCATGGATATAGCTGATTTCCTTCAGCTTCAGCGCGCCTTCCAATGCCATCGGATATTCGGGTCCGCGCCCGAGATAGAGCACATCGCGCGCGGCCGCGATCTTGGGTGCCATCGCTTCGATCTCTTCGTCATGGGCCAGCGCGTGGTTCATCGCGGCGGGCACTTCGCGCAAGTGGCGGACGATTTCATGCTCCAGATCTTCGGTCAGCAGCCCTTTGGCGCGGGCGAGGTTGATCGCAAGTGCTGCCATCACCGCAAGCTGACAAGTGAAGGCCTTGGTCGATGCGACGCCGATTTCAGGGCCGGCATGGGTGGGCAGCAACAGGTCGACCTCGCGCGCCATCGAGCTGGTCGGCACGTTGATGATGCCTGCGGTCGTCAGCCCGGCTGATTTCATGTGGCGCAGCGCGGCGAGCGTGTCGGCGGTTTCGCCGCTTTGCGAGATGACGATGCCGAGCATGTCGGGGGTAAGCACCGGATCGCGGTAGCGGAATTCGCTGGCGACATCGGCCTCCACCGGTACCCGCGCGAACTGTTCGATCCAATATTTGCCGATCATGCCGACATAGCTCGCCGTGCCGCACGCGACGATCGCGACGCGCTGGATCTTGGCGAGATCGAACTCCATGTCGGGCAGCGCGACCTGCTCCTCCACGGGCCGCAAATAGCTCCGCAGCGTCTGCGCGACGACCACCGGCTGCTCGTAGATTTCTTTGAGCATGAAGTGGCGATAATTGCCCTTGTCGATCAACTGGCCCGAAGCGCCTGAATTGACGATCGGGCGCGTGACCGGCTGGTTGTCGCGATCAAACACTTCGACTTTGGCGCGCGTGATGACGACCCAGTCGCCTTCCTCAAGATAGGCGATCCGCTGGGTGAGCGGGGCGAGCGCGAGCGCGTCCGAGCCCAGATAATTCTCGCCGTCTCCGTATCCCACTGTCAGCGGCGCGCCGAGCCGCGCGCCGATCAGCAGATCGGGTTCGGATTTGAACATCACGCCCAGCGCAAAGGCACCGTGCAGCCGCGGCAGGACATTGGCAACCGCCTCGCGCGGCGGCACGCCGCGTTCGATTTCGCGCGCAATCAGATGGGCGACGACTTCGGTATCGGTCTGGCTGAGAAACTGGCGGCCATCCGCGATCAGCTCTTCGCGCAGCGGCTTGAAATTCTCGATAATGCCGTTGTGGACCAGCACCACATCATCAACGATGTGCGGATGGGCATTATCCTCGGTCGGTGCGCCGTGCGTTGCCCAGCGGGTATGCGCGATACCAGCCGCACCGGGCAGGGGATCTTCGGCCAACCGGGCGGCGAGATTGATCAGCTTGCCCTTGGCGCGGCGGCGATCGAACACACCGTCATGCACCGTGCAGATACCCGCTGAATCATAACCGCGATATTCGAGCCGCTTGAGACCGTCGAGCAAACGATCTGCAACGAGGCCTTGGCCCAAAATTCCAACGATACCGCACATAATGTTGATCCTCGTCCGCAGGCTATTGGTTGTTTTTCCGTGCCGTCATGAGCGCGCGGAACTTGGCGGCCCAGCCGAGCTTTTCGGTCTGGTCGGGGCGGACCAGCGCCAGCGCATCGGCCGATACGTCGCGCGTCACCACGCTGCCCGCCGCCACGATCGCCCCTGCGCCGATCGACACAGGCGCGACCAGTGCGCTGTTCGATCCGATGAAGGCCCCGGCGCCAATCTCGGTCTTGTATTTGAAAAAGCCGTCATAATTGCAAGTGATCGTCCCCGCGCCGATATTGGCACCAGCGCCGACGGTCGTATCGCCCAGATAGGTGAGGTGGCTCGCCTTCGCGCCTGCGCCGAGAACGGTTTTCTTCATTTCGACGAAATTGCCGATCTTGGATTTTTCGCCCATCACCGATCCCGGCCGCAGCCGAGCGAAGGGGCCAATCTCCGCGCCTGCGCCAATCGTCGCGCCTTCGATATGGCAGAAAGCATGGATGGTCGCGCCATCGGCAACGCTGACGCCAGGGCCGAAAAACACATTTGGCTCAATCACCACGTCGCGGCCGATTTGGGTGTCATGCGCGAACCACACGGTTTCGGGCGCGATCAGCGTCGCCCCCTCGGCCATCGCCCGGCTGCGGCGGTCGGCCTGCCAATAGCCATCGACAGCGGCCAGTTCCGCGCGGCTGTTGACCCCGGCGACTTCCCAGGCAGCAGTCTCGATCACCGCAGAGGCGAGCCCCTGGTCGGCAGCGATGTTGACGATATCGACCAGATAATATTCGCCCGCTGCATTGGCGCAGCCGACCTGATCAAGCAGCGCAAACAGTTGGTCGCTGCGCGCGGCCATCAGCCCGCTATTGCACAGCCGCTCGGCGCGCTCCTCTGGCGATGCGTCCTTGTGCTCGACCATTTTCAGGACGCGGCCAGCGTCATCGGCGATTACCCGGCCATAAGCGGCAGTGTCGTCGGGTCGGAAACCAAGCACGACGACGGCGGGCGCATCGGGTGCGCGCAGCCGATCGATCATGCGCTGCATTGTCGCCGCGCTGACCAGCGGTACATCGCCGTACAGGATCAGCACATCGCCCGCAAAACCGGCAAGCGCTTCGCGGGCCTGGAGCACGGCATGGCCGGTGCCCTTTTGCTCGGCCTGCAGCGCGGTTGAGGCACCGATTGGGGCTACCGCTGCCTCCACTTGCGCGCGCCCGGCACCCGTCACGACAACGGATCGTTCGGGATGCAGCGTGGCAACGCTGTCCAGCAAATGCAGCAGCATCGGCCGTCCTGCAATTGGGTGCAGCACCTTGTGGAGATCGGATTTCATGCGCGTGCCCTTGCCCGCAGCAAGGGTAATCGCGGCGATGGGTCGTTGGGTCATCGGGCTCCCTCGGGCGTTAGCCCAATCGCGTCCCCCTGCCATGATTAGGTTGCCAATTCCATAGCGATGCTGGCAGGCGGAGCGGATGACCGCAGATAGTTTGACGCATGCTCGTTTTCCTTTCGATATTGTCGGCTTTGACCTTGACGGCACCTTGCTCGACACGAGCGGCGATCTCACGGCGGCGGTCAATCATGCGCTCGGGCTGGCGGGGCGGTCGCCGCTCACCATCGTGCAGGTGAAGACGATGATCGGCGGTGGCGGCGCGGCTATGCTGCGATTGGCGCTGGAGCAAAGCGGCGGTTGCCCGCCCGAAGAATTTGCCAGCTATCATCAGGAATTGCTCACCCATTATGACGCGCACATCGCTGATCTGACCCAGCCCTATCCCGGGTTGATCGAGGTGCTGGATGCGCTGGCGGCGAAGGGGGTGACGCTCGCCGTCGCTACCAACAAGGGGGAGGGGCGGGCGGTGAAGCTGCTCGGCCTGATGGGCTTGCTGGAGCGTTTCGCTTGCGTGATCGGTGGTGATACGCTGGGACCTGGCAATGCCAAGCCGTCACCCGCGCCGATTATCGAGATGATTGCGCGCTGCGGCGGGGGCAGGGCGGCCTTTGTCGGCGATTCGGTTTTTGACGTGGCGGCCGCAAAGGCGGCGGGCATTCCCGCCATCGCCGTCAGCTTTGGCTTTCTGAACGGGCCGGTTGAGGCGCTGGGCGCGGATGTGGTGATTGATCATTATGATGAACTGCTATCAACGCTTGCCCGGCTCGGCGGCTGATCGCGGGCGATGTCGACGCTTGAACTGATCGCCTTTATGCTGGGCGTCATCAATGTGACGCTGGTTGTCCGCCGCAGCGTGTGGAATTACCCGTTCGGGCTGGTGATGGTGGTGCTTTATGCGCGGCTGTTCTTCGACGCCAAGCTCTATAGCGATGCCCTGCTGCAAGTCTTCTTCTTCGTGGTGCAGCTGTACGGCTGGTGGGCGTGGTCGCGCGTGTCTGCCAGAGCAGGTACGGTGATGATCGATCGGCTCGGTGCGCGCGCACGGCTGGGTTGGGCGGTTGGCTGCGTGGCGGCGATCATCGTCTGGAGCAGCTTCGTCCAGCGATTTACCGATGCATCGCTCCCCTGGTGGGATGCAAGCGCGGCGATTTTGAGCGTCGCCGCCCAGATCATGATGTCGCGGCGCTTGATTGAGAATTGGGCCTTGTGGATCGTGGTCGATATCCTGTCGATCGGGCTTTATGCGGCGAAGGGATTGTGGCTGACGATGCTGCTCTATGCGGTGTTTCTGGGGCTGGCGATTTGGGGGCTGATCGGCTGGCAACATGATGCCAGACAGCAGGCGGCGGCATGAAGCGAGCCCCGGTCATCTGCCTGCACGGGCCCGAGAGTACCGGCAAATCGACGATGCTCGCGCCGCTCGCCGCGCGGCTGTCGGCAGCGATTGTGCCCGAATATGGCCGGGAATTTGCTGAGGCGCATGGCACGGATTTCAGCATGGCCGATCTGGTAACGATCGCGCAGACGCATGACCGGATGACGCAAGCGGCCCTCTCGACTGGCGCGGCTTTCGTGCTGCTCGATACCGATCCGCTGATGACGGCGGTGTGGGCAGACATGCTGTTCGGCCAGCGCGACCCCTGGTTCGATCAATGGACCGGCGTGGCCGATCTCTATCTGTTGCTCGATATCGATCTGCCTTGGGTCGATGACGGGACCCGCATGTTTGGTTCAGCGATTGAGCGACGGCGGTTCTTCGATTTGTCGCGCGCCGAATTGGAGCGGCGCAACGTCGCCTGGGCGCTGGTCGGCGGGCAGGGGGATGATCGGCTTGCCAATGCGCTGGCGGCGATCGCGTCGGCGGGATTCGGTCCGGCGTCCTGATCGCCCACAAAAAAGGGGAGCGCTTGGCGCCCCCCTTTTCGACCTGCTGATGCTCGGCAGCGCTTATTGCGACGGCGCAAGTCGGGTGTTGAGCACCCAACCGACATTGTCATTTTCGTCAGCGACTTCCCACCACAGGCCGTTCTGGTTGCCGGTTGGATACACGATCGCCCCAGCGGGCAGCGTCCGGATTATCTTGCCTGATGCCACTGGGCTAACGCGCATCGCGACGGGTCCTTGCGCGGTGAAGGTCTTTTTGGGCGCCGCCTGCGCGGTGCCGGCATCGCCGGGCTGCGAATAGCCAAGCTCGTCCACCATCTTGGCATAGGCCTGGATGAAAGCGAGCGTCACGATCCGGCCGATATCGGTGTTTTCATACCCGCCGCCGATTCCGCCAGCACCGAACCCGCCGACGCCGAATAACCCGCCAACCGCAAAGCTGGTGTCGCGCTTGGCGGCATAGCCCTCTGTCACCGCCAAGGTTTCAGTGGTGCGCACATTGGTGAGCGACAGCACGGTGTTGGCTTCTGACTTGCGCGACTTGATGCCGCCAAGCAGCCCGCCTAACGGCCCGCCGATGATCGCGCCGGCCACAGCACCCGCCGCGTTGCCACTGACATCGCTGTTCGCGCCCTGAATTTCAGCAACCAGCACATAATCAGCGGCCTTGATCTGGCCCTGGCCGACATTCGATCCGCGCTGCAAGCCAAGCCCGCCGCCAATGGCGCGTTCCTGCGCCGCTGCATCAAGGCCAGCACCACGATCGACAATGTTGAAGCAGCCCGAACGCTGGACCAGCACGCGCAGCAGGCGCGCCGGCGGGGCAAGGCTATTCTGCGTCCAGCCTGACGAATCCTGGCCATCGACGATGGAAACGGTGCCGTGCTTGGTTGCGCAGCGCGGGACGTCATTCATCGCTGCTTGCTGGAGCTGCTGGCCCTTGGAAGCGCTTGCTTGCCTGGGCGGCTTTTGGGCAAAAACGGGTGCCGTCGCAATTGGAGCCACAGCGACGGCGAGCATCGCCACGCTGGAAAGAAGATTCCTGCCAATCATCCTAGATCCCCCAAGGAGTGAGTCGTTTCATCACCGATAGCCTTTCCCGATTGCCAGCGAAACGACAAATGACGTCAAGCGCTTGTCGCAGGGATGTCGGTTGTTATTGTTGCAGTGTGTTTCCTTTGATCAAGGCGTGCCGCCATGACTGACTCTTCAATGCCGTTCCCCTCATGGACCCCGCCCGCCGACAGCGGCATTGCTATTCGCTGGCAACAGGCGGGCGACCTCTCGTTCGAGCTGGCCGAGGCGGGAAGCGGTGATCGCTTGGCGCTGTGTCTGCACGGCTTTCCGGAACTGCATTATAGCTGGCGTTTCCAGATCCCGCTGCTGGTGGAACGTGGCTGGCGGGTATGGGCGCCCAATTTGCGCGGCTATGGCGGCAGTGATCGGCCCGAGGGGGCGAATGCCTATCATATCGACAAGCTGCTGGGCGATGTTGCCGCACTGATCGACGCGAGCGGCGCGCGTGAGGTGCTGCTGATCGCGCATGATTGGGGCGCGATCATCGCCTGGCAGTTCGCGATCCGCAAAATTCGCCCGCTGGTGGGGCTTGTCATCATGAACGTCCCGCACCCGATGCCGTTCAAACGCGAATTGCGCAAATGGGCGCAGCTGCGCGCGAGCTGGTATGTGTTCTTCTTCCAGCTGCCCCGGCTGCCCGAATGGGCCTTCGGGCGAAACCGCGCCCGCATCATCCGCCGTGCCTTTGTCGGTATGGCGGTCGATAAGAGCCGCTTCCCCAAGGAGGTGACTGATATCTACGCCAACGCCGCAATGCGCCCCGGCGCGCTGACCGCGATGATCAATTACTATCGCGCGGCCTTCTGGTCAGTCACGGGGATGACCGCCGGCACCGGCAAGGTCGATGTCCCCACGCTAATGATCTGGGGCGAAGAAGATACCGCGCTAACGATCGGCTGTGTCGATGGAACGAAGGATTATGTGGCCGATTTTCAGCTCTATCGCCTGCCTGGCGTCTCGCACTGGGTCCAGCAGGAAGCACCCGAAAAGGTGAACGCGATTCTGGCGGACTGGCTTGATCGCTGATCGCTTTGCCCTTTTCACACAGCGCTGCTAGGGCGCGGACATTATGACAACGCCGCTCGACCGCATCCGCAATTTCTCCATCATCGCGCATATTGATCACGGCAAGTCCACACTTGCCGATCGCCTCATCCAGCAGACCGGTGGGCTGACTGCCCGCGAAATGTCGGAACAAGTGCTCGATAATATGGATATCGAGAAAGAACGCGGCATCACCATCAAGGCGCAGACCGTCCGACTGCAATATGTCGCCAAGGATGGGCTGGAATATGTCCTTAACCTAATGGACACGCCCGGCCATGTCGATTTCGCCTATGAGGTTAGTCGCAGCCTTGCCGCGTGCGAGGGTGCGTTGCTGGTGGTCGACGCAGCGCAGGGCGTCGAAGCGCAGACGCTCGCCAATGTCTATCAGTCGATTGAGCATGATCATGAGATCGTGCCGGTCATCAACAAGATCGATCTACCTGCTGCCGAGCCTGAAAAGGTCCGCGCCGAGATCGAGGAAGTGATTGGCCTCGATGCCTCAAACGCGGTGCTGACCAGCGCCAAATCGGGCATCGGCATTGCCGATGTGCTCGAAGCGATCGTCACGCGCATCCCGCCGCCCAAGGGCGATGCCGACGCGCCGTTGAAGGCGATGCTGATCGATAGCTGGTATGATCCCTATCTCGGCGTCGTCATCCTGGTGCGCGTGATGGCGGGCACGCTGAAAAAGGGCCAGCTCGTCAAATTCATGGCGACGGGCACGCAGCATCTAATCGACCGGGTCGGCTGTTTCCGGCCCAAGATCGAGCAGCTGACGGAGCTTGGCGTTGGCGAGATCGGCTTCATCACCGCGCAGATCAAGGAAGTCGCGCAGACTGCGGTCGGTGACACCATCACCGATGTAAAGCGCCCCGCGCTTGAGGCGTTGCCGGGCTTCAAGCTCGTCCAGCCCGTGGTTTTCTGCGGGCTGTTCCCGGTCGATGCAAACGACTTTGACAAATTGCGCGAGAGCATTTCCAAGCTCCGCCTCAACGACGCCAGCTTCAGCTTCGAGATGGAATCGAGCGCGGCTTTGGGCTTCGGCTTCCGCTGCGGCTTCCTGGGGCTGCTCCATCTGGAGATCATCCAGGAACGGCTGACCCGCGAATACGACCTCGACCTGATCACCACCGCGCCATCGGTGATCTACAAGATCAACCTGACCTATG
>JAIERC010000283.1 GCA_019747165.1 Sphingomonas sp.
CGTCTAATGGTAAGACCACGGACTCTGACTCCGTTAATTGAGGTTCGAATCCTCACGGGGCATCCAAAACTATTGTTCAACTACAATAGCTTAGCCAAACTCACCGTCGGTTTCGATATCATTGCGATTACCGGCTGTTCCCGCCGATTTCCGCCAATTTCCCTGTGGTTCGCGCCAGTCCATGCAGCAAAAATGCTGCATGGGGTCTAGACTCTGTCATCGTGTGATTGAATCGGTGGGCGATTCCAAATTGCTCTGATGTCTGATTCAAGCTGCTGGCTGGTGAGGGAGGTCAGCAGCGATTGCCAAGTCTTATTCATTGGATTTGCGCGAGCGCGGTGAAGTGGTCGCAGCGGCTGAGCGCATCGGGCAGTGCGGCAGCCAAGCCGATGAGCGGTCGGCGTCGCTGCCTTCTGGCCGAAGAAGAGGCATGGCTTCTGGCGCGGCTGGAGGCCTGCCCGAATCAGACGGTTCGCGCGCTGGCGGATGACCTGCGAGGCCGGGGCTACGACGTCAGCCACAATGCGGTATGGCATCAACGGCGCCGCGCTCAGCTTAAAAGAAAGCTGTTCGCCGCCGAACAGGACCGGCCCTAGACCGCCAGACGACGGGCGCAGGGGAAGAAGTATCAGGGACGGCTTGATCCGACCCGGCTGGACTTTATCGACGAAACCTAGGCCAAGACCAACATGACGCCGATCCGGAGTTGGTCAAAGCGCGACAGCAAGCGCATCGACAAGGCGCACTTTGGCTAATGGAAGACGCTGACCTTCCTTGCCGCGCTGCGCGATGACCGGTGCGTGACGGCCCCATCAACGGCCAGCTCTTCACCGCCGATGTCGAACAGGCCCTCGCGCCCACACTCAATCCCGGCCACATCGTCATCGTGGACAATCTCAGCAGCCATAGCGGCCAGGCCGTCCGCAGGCCGCTGAGCGCCCGGTCGAGGCGACTTGGCAACGGTTCGGATCCCATCTCGAGTCTCTCCCGCCACACGAATGCGCAAACTGTCTGAGAAACGCGGGATATGCTTCAACATCAATTTAACACACCCTAGACCGGGCGCGACGTTGAGAATCGAGTGTAGTAAAGACAAGCTATTTGCGGAGGCGTAGCGCGTCATCGCCGTGTCTACCCAGGATTGACGTATCCTCAACAGACGTCAAACGACCATTCTGTCATAGCGGATCGTCGGGATGGCCGCGTTGCAGAGAGTCATCCCGGCCGAATCAACGGAAGTGGAAAGGTCAAACGCCATGACCTTACAAACCTTTCGCGCTTAGAATCGGATCGATAAGCCATTGGAGGAGGGTTCTACGATCTGTCAGAATATCTGCGCGGAGCGTCATGCCAGGCTGCAGTTTCAAGGGTCGTTCGTTGGCGTTCCATTTGCGATCGAGCAAGCGAACCCGAACCCGATATACTGAACCCTTCACCTCGACGGCTGGGGAAATTTGGCTTGCGTCGATCGACGTTCGAGCGACTTGGGCTACCACCCCCCTGAAAGCGCCATAACGCTCAAAAGGGAACGCGTCGATCAAGACACGCACGTCCTGTCCTGGCTTTACGAATCCCGCGCCACGTGTCGCGAGCAGCAGCTCTGCCGCGGGCCGCCCCGGCGGCGCTACTGATGCGATGGGGAGGGAAGGCCTTGCCGTTTCGCCCACACGAACGTTAACGGCCGCCACGGTGCCGGCGACCGGCGCACGGATGCTAGCTGCTGTGCGATAGTCGAGATCTATAATCCCCGAGCGAAGATTTTCCCGTGTCGCTCGCAACTGCGATTCCGACGAACGCTGTTCAGCAATACTTTCTGCGGAACTTGACTCAAGAGTGCGAATCTTTGCGCGCTGATCATCTATTTCGCGTTGGATGTCTAAGACGGCCTGCTCCATATTCAAGATTGATTGCTGCCGATTATCCTGCGCCGATTTAGAAACATATCCCTTTTCGGCCAGCGACTTGAAGTTGTTATATTGAGATTGTGCCAAATCCCGCTGCCGTTCGCGAATGGATTTTTGATTCTGCAATGTACCAATTGAAAGCTGAAGCGCGATCACTTCATTCCGCAATTTACTCCCCTCAATTGCGCTCCGCGTGCGCGACGCGGCGATCTGCTCTGTAACCTCTGAAATTTGGGTGTTCCGAAAACGCCGCTCTTGATCGCCCAAAGACCCGGCAACACCATAGATTTCATTCGACACTACCGCGAGAACTTGCCCTTTTTCAACCCTATCACCAATCTGAGCCGAAATGGACGTAACAACCGAGTTGGGAGGCCCGTAAATGTCTGCCATTCCTCGCTCCGCTACTATCCAACCGTAAGAAGTCTGCTTACGTGTAAATGATGAGGCGGCGGCGAATATGGAAACCGCGATCGTAATGACGCTGAGCGTCGCGGTGATTATTCCAGAGGAGATAGGCTGGTGGATCGTTACATCACCGTAAAGTTGCCGTCGTCGGCCCTCGATGGCCTCTTGTCTGAACAAATTCATCGCAAGGGTTGTGCCACGGTTCGGCCTTGCTCCGCAAATTCATAAGTCGTCGAGTTAGTCCATTATGCATGCGATAGCGCCTGACACCGGTATCCTCGCTATCCCGATGCGAGGCATTCGCACCGAGTTGCAGAACGAGGCGTCTGAGTGCGGGCTGGCTTGCCTTGCGATGATCGCATCCGCCATGGGCCATCGTGTCACTTTGGCGGAACTGCGACGAAGGTTTAGTGTTTCCGGGCAAGGGATCAATCTGCGGACGCTTATGGGCATGGCGGACACAATGGGGCTGACGACCAGACCAGTGCGGCTCGAACTTGCCGATCTGCCCGAGCTGAAGCTGCCAGCCATCTTGCACTGGAAACTCAACCACTTCGTCGTTCTCGAACAATGTCAACGCGGTCGTTTTCTAATTCACGACCCCGCGCGAGGCCGTCGATGGCTTGCCCGCGAAGAGTTAAGCCAAGCATTCACCGGTATCGCTGTCGAATTCACCCTGACACCCAAGTTCGAACGCAAGACGGATATTGAACGTGTGCGCTTGGGAGACATGTTTCACAGAATTCGTGGAATATTTCCTTCGGTATCACAAATGTTCATCCTTGCGGCGATTATGCAGATGTTTGCCGTCGTGACGCCGATTTTGAACCAGCTTGTAATTGATGAGGCAATTACCAAGGGCGATCTTAATCTGCTATCTGTGCTTGCAACTGGAATGGCGTTGCTTCTGGTTACCACAACCTTAGTTCGGCTTCTCCAGGGGTTTGTGGGTCTCTACATGGGAACGCAGATGTCGTTTCAGATGCAGGCCAATTTGCTCAGGCACACCCTTCGTTTGCCACTGGGATGGTTTGAGAAGCGGCGCGTTGGTGACGTGGTATCCCGATTTGGATCACTTCAGCCGATCCAGGATGTTTTCCTGAATTCGGTCACTGCTGTGATTTTGAACGTTCTGATCGGAGTATTCGCAATAACTTTGATGGTGATCTACTCGCCAGTCCTCGCTGGTCTCGAGATCGTCAGCGTGCTGATATTCTTAGGCGTTAGAGTCGCGACATGGCCCTATTTTAGGCGACGCACCGAGGAGAACCTACACCTGTCGGCCAAGGTGCAGACGACTTTTCTAGAAACCATTCGCGGAGCACGGACCTTTAAGCTTTTCGGGTGTGAGCACGAACGTGTCGCTGCTTGGCAGAACGAACAAGCGAACGTCATCAACAATCAGATCGCTCTGAGCCGCTTTGGCTTGCTTGGCGGTGCGGGGACGTCGATGCTCGCTGGAATTCAGCAGATTATCGGCTGGTTCATCGGAGCCCGCCTGGTGATTGAGGGACATTTGACATTGGGAATGCTGTTTGCATTCCAAGCCTATACAGCCCAATTCGGCGGTGCCGCATCTGTTCTGATCGGACAGTTTTTCACTTATCGGACGATGCGGATTCACCTCGAGCGGCTGGCGGACATCGTGCATGCGGACGAAGAGCCGGGCCTAGACCTTCCAGTCGATCCCTACCAACAGCTTCGCGGAGAGCTGACGTTGAAGGAGGTCAGTTTTCGCTACGGCGACGGTGAACCCTGGGTGATCGAAAAGGTAAACCTTCACATCAAGCCGGGAGATTTTGTCTGCCTCCGCGGCCCGTCCGGGGGTGGCAAGACGACGATCCTAAAACTTTTGCTCGGGTTCTCGGAGCCGGGCATCGGGGAAATCCTGATCGACGGCCAACCTCTACGTCGATACGGCATCAGGAGTTTTCGAAGTAAAGTCGGGGTCGTGCTTCAAGACGACCAGCTCTTTGCCGCCACAATTGCCGACAACATTTCATTCTTTGATGTCGATAGCGACGAAGCGCGGATCAAGGCGGCTGCGGTCGCGGCGCAGATAGACGACGAAATCATGCAACTGCCAATGGCCTACCAAACCTTCACCGGCGATCTGGGTTCGACCCTTTCTGCCGGACAGCGGCAGCGGTTGTTGCTGGCGAGAGCTTTGTATCGCGAGCCAGCCGTTCTTTTCCTTGATGAGGGGACTGCGAACTTGGATCCAGAATCCGAGCGCCTAGTTATGGAGGTGGTTCGCAACCTGCCGATAACGCGCATCGTCGTCGCGCACCGCGAGGGCGCATCCGTTGGTGCCAGCCGCGTTGTCTATGTGAACGGCCGTTCTTTGACAGAGATGGCTAATGTGAATCGGGACGGCGCACCCATATTTCAAAACGATCCGCACGAAGGACGCCCAGATACCGGGGACGAGGATTAGAAGGATGCTCTTGAACCGAATTACATGGGTTTCCGTGTTGCTGGCGGGTATGACTGGGGAGTCGATAGCGCAAAGCGGCTTCGACGCCCGCGCAGCCGTCCCCGCGGCGCTCGAGGAGATTGCCCGACTCGATCCATCCGCGCCCTTGTTGACGATAGCCATAACCGAGGATCCCGCGATGGACGGGCTTGGCGATCATGGCCTGATCCGGCTTTCCGACACGACGTTGCGCGCGGTCCACACACCGCAGGAGCTCTATGCGTTGTTGGCGATCATTACGACCTATGCGCACCCGGTCACGAGCGATAAAGCGGGCCAAACTAGAAAGCCCAACCTCGGTGAATATCTGGGTGCACTGGCGTTCGCGGGCTTGGCGGAGGCGATAGATCCAATCAATCCGCGCGATCCGCAGGACCAGTATCGCCGCCAATATACTCTCCCTGGAAATGCCGTGGTCGATCATCGGTCGACCGGGACCGCGCGCGGCCGCGCTGCGCTGCGCCTGATTTCCAAGGCTGGAAGTTGCAGTGGCGCAGCGCTCAAAGTCCTTGGCCGACTTCGGGGTCAGTATCGCTCACTTCCGGAAAACCGCCAACCGCCGCTTGCGCAACTGGCGGTCCGAATTCGTTCCCAATTTGGGGCGCTCGCTATGCCGCCGGACGATTCGTGCATTCAGAACTGAAAGATGCTGGGTTCGCGAAACGTGGCTTTCCGCAGGTTACTACTTACCCGCGATGAAGTTAAGGACGGTCGGGACGCTGTCATTCGGAACCACACCGTGCCCCTGGCCTTTGGTGAGTATCCCCGCCCCGTGATATCCCAGTGATTTCAGGTATCCGCTGAAATTCATTGTATGCTCGATCGTCGCTCGGTCATCGATTTCGTCGTGGATCAGCAGAAACCGGGGAGCCAGGCCGTTGCCAGCAGGTTTGGCACCGAACCAGCGCGGGAAACCGCCAACGGCAGTTCCATATTCCTGCAAATTGGGTGAGTTATTCTTGGCGAGGATGCTAAGGTCGAGTTCGCCCGCGACAAGCACGATCGCGTCGAACAGATCGGGCCGACGAAGGGCTGCCTTGGCGCTGGAAAATGCGCCAGCGCTTACGCCAAGAAGATCGATCTTGCCGTTCTGAACCATTCCACCTTTGCGCACATCGACCGCGACGGCGATCAAATCCTCCGTCGTGCGTTCCTTATAGTCATTCGTCCCTTGCTCGATCCATTCTTGGCCGCGCCCAGCGTCACCGCGCAGAACGGGGACGACAATGGCGTTCCCGGCAGCCACCCATGCTCGCTCCAGCGGGGAGGTAAGGTAATTTGTCACAGCCTGACCGTACGCCCCATAGCCTCTTATCATCGCCCGTTTGGGACGGGCTGCACTGCTCAGGACGGTGTATGTAACGCGCGCGCCGTCCTTCGAAATCGCCTCGGCAGCGGTCGAACTGACTTGGCTGATGGCCGCGTTACCTTGTGATGTCGATTCTGGTGACGCCAACAATGAGTCGACCCGGCGAAGGGCTGGCTGAACGGAGTCGCAGTCCGCGAATGACGGATCGACCGACCACGGCACGCCAGGCGATTCGAATGACAAAAGGCTTTGCGCGGCATAGCCGGTGCGGGTCGCTGCGGTCACAACACCGGTTGACCCGCGCCCTCCGATAACGCCCATTCCGACTTGCTCCTGAGGCGTCACCTCAATCGCTTTAGTTGCCAGAGTGCGCCCCTGTCCGCAAAGCTCCACCAACCCAGACTTAGCTCCCCCGAGGTTGGTTACCGCTATCGCCCGTGATCCCACAAAGGCGAACGACCCGCCTGGGTCGAGAGCCGGGCGTCCCGCCTCCCGCCCCTCGAGAGACGGTTGATCGGCTCCAGCAAGGTAGATCGGGCGGACACGCCAGCTTCCACGGGACGCAGCCTCCAGCGAAACCGACGCCAGCGATCCGGCCGCGACGACGCGGCCGGTATCGGTGGTGACGTCCACAGGGGTGGTAAGATAGATCGCAGCACTCCCAAGCCCGACATATCCGGCACCGCCAGCCTGTTTGCTAATCTGCGAACCGGCGAGATCGTAAAGCATCCAAGCGCCGTCCGAGCCCGTCGTGCGCACGAAAATTCTTTGCTGTCCGCCGATTCGGACGAATGCGGCATGTGGGAAGCCGACAGCATCCGGGACTTTGAGGATCGATCGCGCCATCGCCAGCGGCTCCCCTGGTCGGGACACGTAGACGCCCGAAGCAAGGTCGGTGGTATCTTGCGTTGCCAGTTTTCCGGCGGACCAGAGCATGGAGCGCCCGCCGAAATCAACCGCTTCGAGGACCGCATTTGTTGAGGGTATTTCGGGCCATCCGGCAACGGGGTTGCCGGTCGACAGATCGACGCTGATCCAGATGAACCGGTCTGAATTCCCAACAGCACGACCAATGATGCATTGATCCGGCGATATTGGGTCGCATAAGATCCGCGATACCGTCCGCTGATCCGCGCTGAGCCTCTTTGTTGGCTTTTCGAGACTGTCCCGAAATGCATCAGGGTCGACGATCCTCAGTTCTCTTCCACCCAGAACGGCGACAACTCGCTCGCCGAGCAGAGCGATCCGTAAATCCCGTGGTCGATCCTGAGCTCCGAGTTCCCCGGCTAACAGTATAGTCCAAGCAGAAGCAATAAAAAGGCGCCGCCAAAGCATCGACATTTTCTCCAACCGGCGCCCCTTTATATGTAAATCGAACGAAAATCTAGAAACGAAACGTAATTCCCCCTCCGAAGATTCTAAAACCTTGATCGACACCTATCCGATAGGTAATATCTCCGTCGGTGTAAGTAGGGCCATAAAGCGTCGTCGTTGGTGGTGGGCCGGGTGGGGCAGGCCGATCGGCTGGGGGCGGAGCAGGCAACGTAAAGGTCCCGAAGCCGAAGCCGAAGCCGCCACCGCCACCTGTCGAGCCGCTCAGTCTCGACAGGTCGAATTCCACATTATTAGAGTCGCGGTGGGCAGTGACCACGATGTCGTCGTCGTCGCCGCCGCCACTTACGAATGCCAATTCGTCGTTTTGAAGGTCCCTTAGAGCCATTTTTTCTCCTTTCGGTTTCCACGTTGTGCGGAATATAAAGGCTAGGAAGCCGTGACTTGGTGGTCAATTGTGACGTCTCTGCAATTCAATCCATTATGAAGCTATTGTTTATACAATTAATCGGGTATCATCAATTCATGGTCGCAAAATAGCGATTGACTCGTAAATGATTACCTTCATTTGGGCGCAAGTTGTGGTATAAATGTTGGATTTATTAGAAAACATCGCACGATTTGGCAAAATACTATGATTTACAAATGAAATCGTTACATGCTCATGATGTTTCGCGATTTTGATAGTCGTCGACTATGCGTGATACCGCTCAAAAGTGATTGAATAAGAATAGGTGTCGCCCTATCTTCTCATTAATCCGATGTCCTGTAGTCAAAAAGAAAACAATAGACACAATTGCGCGCGCCATTTCATTCTGTATCATCGTCTTAATAGTATTTCGTAAGCGATATTATTAAAGAATTTTGCCTGTCGTCCTCCCACGCTGGCAGTTATCACTGAAATGCTTCGATCAAGCCCCCTTTGATCGAGGCTTCCAGGGAGTTTGGTTTCCGGCGTAAATGGCTGAGAAGCCGCCTTACACCGGGTGAAACCGGGCTATCGAAACTTCAGCTCTACGCCGCGCCCGAATCGCCGTTGTCCAATTCCATGGCTGGCCAATTACAGCCGCAGATACCCGGGCCTGACCTGGCGATGCGCTGGCCGATTATCTTTAATCAAAATATTGATCCACAACACAAAATTGCTAACTTCCCGGCTCCCATCACGCTCCTTTAACGGCGGCATGAGCTAGCCGGAGGGCAGTGACGACGTCTGTATGTTCGGCACCCCAATTCGACCATCGTGCAGGCCAAACAAGGCTCCCGTGGCGCCGCGAGCTAAGGACCGTCGCCAACCACGAAGTCGGACCAGCTTTCGAGAAGCTCGCGTTGCATAACCGCGAATTTGGTCCGCTTGTAAGCGCGGACGACCCCGTCGGTTACCGGATGGGCTAGCGCTGCCTCCGCCACCGGGCCGGGAATATGAGGTATCTTCTCAGCGGCCTACTCCCGAAACGATGGTCGGAATCCGCGCGCGTGATAGGGCTTTTTCGCCGTGCGCAGCACTTTGTTCAACGACAGGCGGGAAAGCGCTCCGCCGCGCAGGCCGGGTAAGATCATCTTCGCGTTTCGAGCCGAGCACGGGCCATGCATGCTTCTGTAGAAACGAGAGAAACGCTGCGGCTGTCCTTGTCGCGGAGCAGCTAGAGTTCAGGGCTTTGTAGGTTTCGCGGCTGGCCTTTTGGAAATCGGGAACCGCCATGAATTTCAGATCCCGCTCCGCCGCTTGGTCGCAGCCATTCAAGGCATGCCGCCGTCACTCTAGGGCCGTTTCGCGCCCGTCACTGAGCGAGAGCGCCGCAGTCGACCCCAGACCGATGTTCCGTCGGCACCCGTTGAATCCAAACCTTGGGATCTGGGAGCAGCGCCCGAAAGGCCTGACAAGGAGATATAAGCCGTGACCGTTACAATGCCGCCCTTGCCGTGCATGTTTTCCGCTCAGGGCGGAACGGCCCGGGCAGCCAATTTGATATTCACGGGGCATCTAGCCTTTGTCGGCTTGATGTCGTTCCGCGGAGCTGGGATGTCCTCAGCGTGGGACGGGGGCAGTGGTTTGCAGCGCGATCAGCTCGGCGATGAGTTTTGGGTCCTGCGCTGGATCGATGCTTGCCTTGAACACGCCGCGCATTTTGTCGATTTCAGCCTGCCATTTCTCTGCAGAGAGCGGCGGCTGCGCGAGGATCATTTCGCCCGAATGGCAAGCCGTGCAGTTAAGCGACACCGCCTCGGCGTCCGCTGGCAGGGTGACGGGTTCGGCAGGCAGCGTGATGGTCGTGCTGTTGAGCGCAAAATTGGCGGGTAGGGCGCCGTCGGCTGCCGGTTTTGTTCCGCACCCGGCCAGCAGCGCCAGCGCAAGGATCAAGCCAGCGCGCATCATGCCGCCTGCACCGTGATCGTCTCGATCGTGCTCAGCATATAGCCGCTGGGGTTCCAGATGGGATCGGGAAGCTGGGTATCGCCGGCATTATTGGTCGCGCGTACCGCGATCTTGTGGGTACCGCGGGCCAGCTTGGGGAGCATCAGCGACCAGCGCCGGAAGCTGTATGTGCCCATATCGGGACCTAGCGTTGCAGCGCGCCATGCACCGCCATCGACCGAAAGCTCCACCCGCGCAACGCCGCTCGCCCCGCCCATTGCAATGCCGCGCACCGAAAATGGAGCGTCGATTGGTACGGACCCGTCGCCGCGATTGGTGATGAAGCTGCGTGGCAGCATCTTGTTGATGGGCAGCTTGGGAAACTCCTTGGTCCCCGGCGCAACGCGCGCGCGCGGGGCCGCAGGAATCTGATAGGCCTTGGCCATCCAGAAATTATCGTCAGGCGCGTCGAGGACCTCGATATGGTCGAGCGCCTTGATCCAATAGGTCGAATACCAGCCCGGCACGACCAGCCGGATCGGAAAGCCATTGAGCATCGGCAACGCCTGCCCGTTCATGGCAAAGGCGATCATCACCTCGCCATCACGCGCGTGATCAACCGCGAGAGATTTGGCGAACCACGGCGCATCCCCTGGTGGCCGGTCAAGCCCGGCAAAGCGTATTGCCTTAGCACCAGCCTTCACGCCTGCCCGGTCGAGCACATCTTTCAGCCGCACCCCCGTCCAGCGCGCATTGCCCATCGCGCCATGGCCCCATTGCGCGCCTGGTACGCGCGGTGAAAAATAGGCGCGCGAGTTGCCTGAACATTGGTTGATCGCGGTCACCTCGACACGCGGCATCTTGAGCAGATCGGCGATCGAGAAGGCGAGGCGGCCGTTCACCGCACCATCGACCCTAAGGCGGAAGGCGTCGATATCCACCGAGAGCGGGATATCGCCATAATGCCAGCGCACGAAGAAGCGGTCGTTCGGGGTAATGACGCCCTGATCGAATAGCTCGAACGGCGTTTCCAAGAGCGGCGCGCGGCTCCGCTGGAGCAGCATTGCGCCCTTTTGCGGGAAGCTGCGCACCAGCGGCAGCGGGCGCGCTTGCGCCCAGCCAGGCAGCGCCAGCCCAGCGCCCGCGACCCCTAGCGCCGCGAGCGCATCGCGGCGGCCCCAATCAGCCATTGGTCGTGGCCGCTAGCGGCGCAAAGCGGGCGACCTGCTGGCCAACCATTACCAGCTGATCAAGCACGGCGGGCTCACTCGCGCCGCCCGCATCGTCGAACTTGGTGAGTTGTGTGTTGATCGCCGCTGCAAAGGGTGTGGGCCAGCCGCGCAGCGCATGGACGATCGAGCGCAGCGCCGCGATCGTGCTGCCCGTTGCCTGCCAGCCATAAGCAGTGGCAATCAGCCCCACTGGGATGTCTGCCAGATAGGGGCGCGCATCCCCTGCTGTTTCCTCGAGCAAATCGAGCGCATTTTTCACGACGCCCGAAATGCTGCCATGATAGCCCGGGCTGGCGATAATGAGGGCGGAGGCTTGGCGCACCGTTTCCACAAATTCCAGCTCGGCATCGGTGCGGCTGGTCGCCTTGGGATCATAAAGCGGCAGCCGCGCCATATCGGCCCCGCCGAACATGCGGGTGCGAAACCCCTCCCGCCCGACACTGTCGAGCGCGATCATCAAGGCGCGCTCGGTCGAAGAGACGCCGCCGATCGTACCGCCGATCCCCACGACAAGGGGCAAATCGGCGGGGGCAGTATCGGCCATCAGGGCAATCCTTTTAGGTCAGTAGCGCGTGATCGATGTTCGGCAGCACGTGGCGCGCGAACAAATCCGCCTCGGCCGCATGGGGATAGCCCGAGAGGATGAAGGCCTCAATGCCCATCGCACGGTAATCGTTGAGCTTGGCAAGCACTTGATCGGGATCGCCGACGATCGCCGCGCCGCACCCGGAACGTGCCCGGCCTACGCCGGTCCACAAATTGGCCTCGGCATAGCCATCGTCTCCGGCATTGTCGCGCAGCGCCGCCTGCGCCGCGACGCCGGCCGATTGCGAATCGAGCGATTTGGCGCGGATCGCGGCGCCCTGCGCATCGTCCAGCTTGGAGAGCAGCCGGTCGGCGGCCATCCGGGCCTCCGATTCGGTATCGCGCACAATGACATGCGCGCGGTAGCCAAAGCGCAGCGAGCGGCCATGTGCAGCGGCACGCGCCTGCATATCGGCGATGATCGCGGCCACTGCCTCGCGCTTGTCGGGCCACATCAGATAGACGTCGCAACCCTTGGCCGCTGCTTCGCGGGCATCAGGCGACAACCCGCCGAAATAAAGCTGCGGCGCCTTGCCGCTGAGCGTGCCGATCCGTGGCGGATCGAGCTTCAATTGCCAAAACTCGCCCTGATGATCGAGCGGTTCGCCGTTAAGCAATGTCTTTAGAATATGCATCGCCTCGACCGTCCGCGCATAACGCGGGGCCGAGCCCAAGGTTTCGCCAGGCATTTCGGAGGAGATGATATTGATCTTAAATCGGCCCCCAAGCATCCGGTCGATCGTCGCGATCTGGCGCGCGAGCTGCGGTGGCCAACTTTCGCCGACGCGCACTGCCATCAACAACGCCATCCGCTTGAGCATCGGTGCAATTGCGGCGGCAAAGGCCGTGGTATCGATGCCGAGCGCATAGCCCGAGGGCAGCAGGATATTGTCGAACCCGCCGGTTTCGGCCTGCATCACGATGTCGCGGCAATGCTCCCAGCTTGATTTGAGCATCGGATCGGGCGCGCCGAGAAATTCATAGTCGTCATCGCAGAGCGCGGAAAACCAGCTAATCTCGCAAGGGCTTGCGCTCATGGCAGCTTTTCTCCGCGCGACGCGACCAGCACGTCATACCAACGCTGGCGGCTCCAGTGGCATTTGAAGGCATCAGGGATTTCAGCGATGCGGTCCAGATTCTGCGTGCCAACGATCGGGATGACACGCGCCGGATGGGCCATGATCCAGCCATAGGCTGCCGCTGCGCGCGAGACACCGGCTTCAGTCGCGACCACATCCAGCGCGGCCGCGACAGCGGCTGCTCGTGCGTCCTTCGGATCGCCAATGCGTCCGCCGCCAAGCGGTGACCAGGCGAGCACGGCAAGATCGGTTTCCATTGCCAGATCGAGCAGGCCGTTTTCGATCGGCCCCAGTTCAAGCGGCGAAAATTCGGGCTGAGTCGACGCGAGCGGGATAGTAAGGAATGCCGCCAGCGCGCAGTGCTGTGCCAGCGTATAGTTTGACACGCCAACCGCACGGACCTTGCCCGCGCTGACCATGTCTTCCAACGTCCGCGCCACCTCCTGAGGGTGCGCCAAAATGTCGGGTCGATGGATCTGGTAGAGGTCAACCGAATCTACGGCCATTCGCCGCAGCGACGCATCAAGCGCTGCCATCAGATAATCCCTGCCAGAATCATAGGGCACCGGCGGGGTAATGCCCCCTTTGGTCGCCAGCACCATCTTGCCGCGCAGGTGCGGTGCTTCAGTAAAGATCTGGCCCAACAGGCTCTCGGCATCGCCGAAGCCGCCAGAGCCATCAAAGCCATAAATATCGGCGGTATCAAACAGCGTAACACCGGCCGCAAACGCCGCTTCGATCAGCGCGCGCCCCCCCGATACGCCAGCGTGGCTAAAGCGCCACATGCCCCAAGCAATCGGGGAGACTAAAATTCCGCTCTTGCCCAAGGGCCGCGATTCGGGTGTATAG
>JAIERC010000256.1 GCA_019747165.1 Sphingomonas sp.
TTGGGCTCGGCGGCAGGCTGGATGCGACCAATGTCATCGCAGCGCCAATCGTCACTGGCATTGCCCAGCTCGGGCTAGATCACCAAAGTTTCTTGGGCGACACGATAGAACAAATCGCGAGCGAAAAAGCGGGCATCGCCAAGCCAGGCGCCACGCTGGTGACGATGCGCTATCCGCCATCGGTGGCGCAACGGGTGGGCAGCTTTGCCGCATCGGCCAAGGCAGCCGTCAGCGCGCTCGGGACCGGCTGGCAGCTTGGGATCGGCGACAGCGTCCGATATGAGGACAGGAATGGCGTGATCGAAACCGGCCTTCCCCGGCTTTTCGGCCCGCATCAGCCCGAAAATCTCGGCCTCGCTATCGCCATGCTGCGCCATCAGAGCGCGCTGAAAATCCCCCCCGCCGCCTATCGCGCTGCCGCCGAATGGGCGGAATGGCCGGCGCGGATGCAGCGGCTCAGCCCTGGCCCGCTCCTCGCCCGACTGCCCGCCGGCAGCGAGCTATGGCTGGACGGTGGCCATAACGCCGCCGCCGCCGTCTCGGTAAGCTCGGGCCTGGAAACCCGCGCGGGCCAGCGTCCAGTGCATCTCGTGCTGGGGATGTTGGTCAACAAGGATGCGCACGGCCTGTTGCTGCCATTTGCCGGCTATGCGCGCTCGCTTCAGGCGGTGCCGGTCCCCAATCACGCGCATCACGCGCCCGACGCGCTGGTGGCTGCGGCTGAAAAACTGGGCCTGCAGGCCGCTGTCGCTGTCGATATCACCGCGGCACTGGACGCAATCGCCGCTCGAGCTGATCCCGCCAATCCGCCGGTGGTACTCATTCTGGGATCGCTTTACCTCGCCGGAGCGGTGCTAACCGCCAATCGCCAAGTACCCGATTAAACCGGCTATTTGTCTCGAGACAGCGTCAGCCCGACACCGCCTCACTACCAGCGGTTCCGATCGATTCGTCGATCAATCCGCTGCGGCTCATCCACCAGAACAAGAGGATGCCGGGTAGGGCAACGATCGTGGTGACCAGGTAAAAATTCACATAGCCCATCGCTTCGATCAACGCGCCCGCCGTTGTTCCCGTCAGAAAACGGCCGACCACGCTCGCGGCCGCCGAAATCAATGCATATTGCGCCGCGGTGAAGCGCGCATTGGTGAGCGCCGAAAAATAGGCAACCACGGTGACACCGCCGATGCCGCTTGAGAAATTCTCAAATCCAATCGAACTCGCCATGCCCAGATTTGAATGGCCGACCAAGGCAAGCCCGGCAAAGCTCAAATTCGAGACCATCATCAACACCAGGCTGATCAGCACTGATCGCTTCATGCCCAGCCGCGCGTAGAGGATGCCGCCAACGAAGATGCCGATCAGATAGGCAATGAAGCCAATCCACACATCGTAAAAGGCAATTTCATCGTTGGTGAATTTCAAATCGTCGAACAGCAGCCGGAAGGTCAAATTGGCGAGCGTATCGCCCACCTTATGGATCAGGATGAAGACCAGCACTAGCACCGCGCCGCGCCGTTGAAAGAACTGGATAAAGGGTCCTAAGATCGATTCACCTAGTCCGTTCAATGATTTATGCGCCGCGATCACGCGCTTTTGGAGAGGTTCACCGACGATCAGCCCCGCCAGCATCGCCGGAACCGCGAACGCCGCGCAGACAAGATAGGCATTGCTCCACCCCAACCGAGACGCAACAACGAGCGCGAGGGCACCCGCCCCGGCCGATCCGATCCGCCAGCCATATTGCGACATGCCCGATCCGACGCCGAGCTGTTCAGGTGACAATATTTCGATACGATAGGCGTCGATGACGATGTCGAAAGTTGCCCCGGCCACGCCAACCAGGATCGCAGCGATAACAGTGGCTTCGATCGACGCCCTGGGATCGACCAGCGCCAAATTGGCAACCGCAGCGATGACCAGAATACCGGCAAACAGCAGCCAGGATACACGCTGCCCCAGCGCGCCCAGCCCCGGTAGCCGGACGCCATCCACCAACCAGGCCCAAAGCGGTTTTAAGTTATAGACAAGGAAGGCGAGGCTGAATGCCGTAACGGTCTTTTTGTCGATGCCATCCTGCGCCAGCCGCGTCGTCAGCGTTGCGCCGATCATCGCATAAGGAAAGCCCGACGAGATGCCGAGGGCAAGCGCGGCCAGCGGTGCCCGTTCGCAATAGGGGCGCACGCCCGACCACCAGTCACTCTCGCGCGCCACGTTCATCCGCCACTTGCTCCCGCCCCGATTCAGGCCGACACTAACGATAAAAGGAGAGAAGCATAGCCATGAACGCACCCTTGCTTGAAGGCTTGCGGCCAACGCCGGGGCAATTGGCGCTCGCCGCTATCCTAGCGCGGGGCGGGACGCGGGCGAGCACCGGAATCACCCATGTCGATGCCGCTGCCTATACCTCTGCCGATCGCCATGCTGCCGAGCAGGCGCATATCTTCGCCAAGCATCCGCTCGTCATCGCCCCATCGGCGCTGTTGCCCGAACCCAATATGGCGGTGCCGCATGACGGCTTTGGCAAACCGCTGCTGATCACCCGCGACAAGAAAGGCATCGCGCATGTCTTCCTCAACGTTTGTCAGCACCGTGGTACTCGGCTGGTCGAAGGAGACGAGCCCGTCTGCACCCCGAAACTCATTTGCCCCTATCACGCCTGGACCTATAGCCTGGACGGCAGCCTAGCGGGCATGCCGCGTCCGGAGACCTTTCCCGGTCTCGACAAGGGCGATTTCCGGTTGAAACGATTGCCGACGGTCGAATCAGGCGGGCTGATCTGGTTCGCCTTCGATGCCGCCGCCGATTTCAGCGAGGCTCGCGCGCTGGGGGCTGATTTCGACGCCTTTGATATGCCCGGCCATTATCTCTTTCGCCGTAAAACACACCGCGTTGCGGCCAATTGGAAGCTGATCATGGATGCGTTCCTGGAAAGCTATCATGTTCAGCGACTGCATGCGGGCACGATTGGCCCCTTTTTCAAGGACGGGGTGACGACGGGCGACCAGATCGGCCCGCACCAGCGCTCCGCGGTTGGCCGCGAAGCGGATCTGGTTGCGGCGGCGGGGAGTGATTGGCCGCAGCTCCGCGCAGCGATCACCTATACCTATCAGATGTTTCCCGGCACCGTGCTGATTGTCAGCCCTGATTACATGAACCTGATGATCATGATGCCGCAATCCGAAGGCGAAGTACTGGTTGAGGACTTTATGCTGATCCCCGAAGCGCCTGCCACAGACAAGGCGCGCAATCATTGGGAACGCAGCTGGGCATTGCTCGATGGCCAGGTGTTTGCAGGCGAGGATTTCCGCGCGGCCGAACTGGGGCAACAAGGCCTCGAGTCCGGCGCGATCGACCGCGTCACGCTCGGCACGCTCGAAACCGGCATCCGCCATTTCCACAACGCGGTGGAGGCGCGACTGGCCTGAGGGTCAGCCGCCAATCGCCTTTAGCAACTCCTCAATACGGTGCGCATTGGCCCCGAAATCGCCCTCGCCAACGCGGGAGACCGATCGGATATCGATGCGCGTGCCGCCCTCAGTCGGCGTCAGGCGGATGACGACATCGTCCTTAAAACCCCACCAATTGGCCGTCTCTGTCGCTTCGATCCGGCCGGCCGCCGCATCGGCAATCGCGACCGGCCAGCCACGCGCGGTCACCGTCCGCAGCGCCTTGTCGAATACCTCGGCTGGTGGCTTGGAGACGGTCAGCGGCTTCAGCGCCGGATACCCTGCCGCCTGTTGCGCGGCCAGGGCGGGATCATAAACCACGCTGTTGCTGCCCGCGCCGCGCACCGCCGGAGTGATCGCCACAAACTGCGGCGGGCTGACGGTATCGGTGGTGATATCGTGAATGCGCGGCACGCCCCTGCCGTTGACAATGATCGTCACGAGCACGGCGAGCGCACCAAGCCCAGCAATCGCGCCGCCAATCGCCAATGCGCCGCCCCGGCGGCGCACCAGCGGGATCAGGCAGATCAGCCCGCCAATCCCCGCCACCAGCGATCCAAGCGCAAACAAGCCAATGCCCGCAATCCACGGGAGCACGCCATATTTTACCAGCGGCCCCGCCAGTAGCACCAGCAATGCCAGCACCAACGTCACGCCCGCAATCACGGCGGTTTTCTTTCCCGGCATTCTCAATTCCCCTGTATCAGGTCGCTGTTTTGAACAGAGTAAGGCCAGAGGGCAAGCGCTTCGGCTTCTGGCCGGCATGTACAGCCTCGATCGCGCCGATCGCCAATAGCAAGTCACGCTGGGTATAGGGTTTGCCTAGGCAGCCATCGGCCAGCGATTGCGCTTCGACCGGACACTCACCAGTTGCGAACAAGACGGCAATCCCAGCCTCTTGCGCTGCCCGGGCGACATCAATCCCGCTGCCGTCGCTCAGGCTGACATCAGCGAGCACCAGATCGATCCCCTGACGCTCGATCAGCGCCACAGCCTCCTCGACGCTATCAACCGTGGCAACGATTTCAAACCCTTCGTCGCTGAGAAACCGTTCATTGTCGAAGGCGATGAGCGGTTCATCCTCAACGATCATCAAGCGGAGAAATCGTCTTTTCTTGCGTTCAAACAATGCCACGCCGTCACTCCTGTCGATCGATCGACCGCCGATCTCCCCTTAATAGGCCCACAACGCATCTGCGCGCATTTTCTTTGCATTGGGCGCGCAAATAGCCTGTATCAGCATCGCCATGTCCCCATCCGATCCCCAAAATCCACCTCGCGAAGGCAATCGCATCGCCAAATTGCTCGCCCGCGCCGGAATCGCTTCCCGGCGTGAGATCGAACGGATGATCACTGAAGGCCGCGTTGCCATTGACGGCAAGCCGATCGATACGCCAGCCACGATCCTATCATCGCTGCGCGGGGTAACGGTGGACGGCAAGCCAGTGCAGGCCCCCGCCCCAGCCCGGTTATTTCTGTATCACAAACCAAGCGGCCTGCTGGTCACCGAACGCGATCCTGCCGGTCGGTCGACTATTTATGACAAATTGCCGAGCGATCTGCCACGGCTAGTGCCGGTCGGACGGCTCGATCTCAACACCGAAGGGCTGTTGCTGCTCACCACCGATGGCGAGTTGAAACGCCAACTTGAGCTGCCCTCTACCGGCGTCGAACGCGCCTATCGCGCCCGCGCTTATGGTACCGTCACCCAGGCGCAGCTTGAGGACTTGATCGAGGGTGTCGAGATTGAAGGCGTGCGCTATGGATCGATCAACGCCAATCTGGAACGCCGCACCGGGGCCAATGTCTGGATTGAGATGATCCTGACCGAGGGAAAAAACCGTGAAGTCCGCCGCGTGCTCGAATTTCTGGGGTTAAAGGTCTCACGGCTGATCCGCACCCGCTATGGCCCATTCCTGCTCGGCGATCTTGCGCCCGGCGAGATTGGCGAGGTCCGCCAGCATGACGTTGTCGCTTTCCGCCGCGATCCTACCCGAACCCCCGCGCCCGATCATGCCAAGCCACCAGCATCGCGCAGTCGCGGTGATCGCACTGCCGCACCCGCCAAAACCGATCGCCCCTATCGCGCGCCAAAGCCCGGCCCCGATGCCGCTGATCCGCGCAAAGCCCCGCGAGCCCCAACGCCAGCCGCGATCAAGCCAAAGCGATTTTATGACGCCAAAGAGAAAGGCGGCGTTACGCCGGCCAAACCGGCGCGGACAGCCACGCGCAGCGACACCAGCGCCCGCACGCGCCGCACCGCCACCGATCCGCGCCGTAAAGAGGGCGAACTCGTCGATCGCCCGCGCGGCCCAGCGCCCGGCGCGCGCCCCGCGAAACCGGCCCAACCTGGAGGCGGCAAGCCGCGCCCTCCACGGACAAGGCGCTAAGCGATGCGCGTGATTGCCGGACAATGGCGCGGCCGACCGATCGTTGCGCCCAAGGGCGATGCCACCCGCCCCACCGCGGACCGCACCCGCGAGGCGCTGTTTTCGATGCTGATCAGCCGGATTGGCAGCTTTGAAGGGCTCGCGGTCGCTGATCTGTTCGCGGGATCAGGCGCTCTCGGGATCGAAGCGCTGTCTCGCGGCGCGGCGAGCTGCCTTTTCGTCGAACAAGACCGCCCAGCGATCGAGGCGCTCCGGGCCAATCTCGCTAAGCTCGGTGCGTCGGCCGATGTCCGGGCTATTTCGGTGATGTCGCTGGGCAGCGCGGCTGCGCCGCTCGACGTGATCATGATGGATCCGCCCTATGGATCGGGTGCAGGCGCAGTCGCGCTCGACAAGCTCGCCCGGCTCGGCTGGGTTAGCCCTGCCAGCTGGGTCAGCATCGAAACCGCCTTTAACGAACCCGTCAACGTCGCCGGGTTTCAGATCGATGCTGAACGCACGCATGGCAAGGCACGGATCACGCTGCTGCGTCAGCTGGTCGGCTGACGCCGAACCAGCATCAGCCCGCCCAGACTTAGGCCCGCCGCGATCATCAAATAAACGCCGACCAGCGCTAGCCCGCCGCGCTCGGCCAGCGCCTGCGCGACGATTGGTGCCAGCGCGCCGCCGATGATCCCGCCGAGATTAAACGCCAGCGACACCCCGGTATAGCGCACCCCGGCACCGAACAGCGACGGCAGCCAGGCGCCAAGGGGGCCATAGGCAAAGCCCATCGAGAACAGCGCGAACGATAGCCATAACCAGACGATCACCAGCGACGCTGCGCCCAGCATTGGCCCCATCGTCAATCCAGCGATCACGGCACCAGCAAAGCCCCAGCGCAGCATCGCCCCCGTGCCGAAGCGATCGGCCAGCGTGCAGGACAGGATCACGCCGACGGCCAGGAAGGGAATCGCAAGCAACTCAACGATCAAAAAAGCCTGGCGGGAATGGCCCAGCGTCGTCGTGCCATAGCCAAGCGCAAAGGCGGTCGCGATGTAGAACAACGCAAAGCACGCGATCACCCCAAAGGTGCCGGCCAGCGTGCTGCGCAAATCATGCCTGAGCAACTGCGCGATCGGCACCTTGGGGAGCGCCCCATGCGCTGCCGCTTTAGCAAAGGCAGGCGTCTCTGTGAGCTTCAAGCGCACCCATAACCCGACAAATACCAAGGCCGCGCTCGCCAGAAACGGCAATCGCCAACCCCAGGCGCGAAACTGATCGTCGCTCATCGTTAGGCCGAGGATCAAGAAAAAGCCGTTCGCGGCGATGAAACCGATCGGCGCGCCCAGCGGCGGGAACATCCCGAAACGGCCCGCCCAGCCTGGCGGCGCATTTTCGACAGCCAGCAATGAAGCACCACCCCATTCGCCCCCCAGCCCCAGTCCCTGGCCGAAACGCAGGATGCAAAGGATTAGCGGCGCAGCCCAGCCAATTTGCGCATAGGTGGGCAGGAACGCGATCAGCACTGTCGATCCGCCCATCAACAGCAGTGAGGCGACCAGCGTCGATTTGCGCCCGACCCGGTCGCCGAAATGCCCGAAAATCGCCGCACCCACGGGTCGGGCAATAAAGGCCAGCCCAAAGCTGGCATAAGACAGCAGCAGCTGTGCCGCCTTGTCTTCTGCCGGAAAGAACAAAGGCCCGAACACCAAGGCAGCGGCCGTCGCGTAAATATAGAAATCATAAAACTCGATCGACGTGCCAACCAAGCTGGCTGTCAACACGCGGCGCTGAGCGAAAAGCGGATTGGGGGATTGAGCGGTCATTGTTCCGCCATACCAATCCTGGCGCGCTTGGCGAGAGTCAGGGTACCGGGGTCAGGCGGCGCCCATGGCGCGGATAACGCTGAGGCCAGCCCAATAGAGCCCGCCGGCCAAGGCCATCACCGCCGGCAATGTTAGAAACCAGGCCAGCGCCATGTTGCGGATCGTCCGCATCTGCAGCCCGGCCCCGCTGGCAACCGACGCACCGGCAACGCCCGATGACAGGATGTGGGTGGTGGAAACCGGCACGCCAAAGGTATCGGCGACCAGGATCATCGCGGCGGCGGTCAATTCCGCCGATGCGCCCATACCATAAGTGAGATGCGATTTGCCGATCTTCTCACCAACCGTAATCACAATCCGTTTCCAGCCAACCATCGTCCCGAGCCCCAGCGCAACCGCGACCGCGATCTTCACCCATAACGGAATGAAGCGCGTGCTCGCTTCCATGCCCTTTTGGAAATCACCGATCATCTTGAGTTCAGGATCAGAAAATGTCGCTTGGGCATCTTTGCCCTTGGTCACCAGCTTGCTGGTGTCGAGCACCAGATACAAATCATTGCGCAACCGCGATGTCGCGGCGGATGGCACATTGGCGAGTGATCCATAGCCCGATACCGTGCTGGCAATCTGGCGCGAAACGGTGGCGACCGCTGCAAAAACAACAGGGTCATTAGCGGATTTCGTCTTGAGCGCGCTGGCGAGGATTTCGCGTGCGGTGCCCAGCGGCACCGAGGCTGATCCGGCATGCCCCGCAAACACCGATGCCGCTGTGGTCGCCTGTTGAACAAAGGCGGGCGCGTTGACGTCCGGTCCGCGATTAAGCGCATAGGCGGTTGGCGCACAGCCGATTAGGATCAGCATGATCAGGCCCATCCCCTTCTGCCCATCATTGCCGCCATGCGCGAATGAAACGGCCGTGCAGGTAAAGATCAGCAGCGCCCTGATGCCGCGCGGCGGGGGCGCATTGCCTTCAGGCTTGGTATAAAGCTTTGGGTTGCGCAGCACGCGCTTCATGATCAGCAACAGCAGCAATGCTGTGCCAAAGCCGATCAGCGGCGCCAGCGCCAGTCCGGTCAACACTTCCTGTGCCTTGCCCCAATTCACCCCCGATGTTGCCCCGGCCCCGGCCGACAGCACCTGATTGGCCAATCCAACGCCCAGAATCGAGCCGATCAGCGCGTGGCTTGACGAATTGGGCAAGCCGACAAACCAGGTCGCCAAATTCCAGACCACAGCCGCAATCAACAGCGCGAAGATCATCGCAAATCCTGCTGCGCTGCCAATATTCAGGATCAACTCGACCGGCAGCAAGGTGACGATCGAATAAGCAACGGCCCCCGATGACAGCATCACGCCCAGGAAATTGAAGAACCCGGACCAGACCACCGCCACCGGTGCCGACATTGAATTGGTATAGATCACGGTTGCAACGGCGTTGGCGGTATCGTGAAAGCCGTTCACGAATTCAAAGCCCAGCGCGATGATCAGCGCGACACCCAGCAACAGGATCGTCGCTAGCGCCAGCGTCTCGCCAGCTTGGGCGGTCTCGGCGGCGATACTGTATCCGGCAAAGCCAAGGCCGCCGATGATCGTCAAAATGAACAGCCAGCGCCCGATCGGATTGGGTGGCAGGTCAAGCGCGGGGCGCTCAAGCGCTTCCGCGCCGGAAAGGGCTTCGGTTGAAAAAGAATTGCTGGCCATGAGTCTTCCGTGGCGTGCTTCTATGTCAGTCGGATGACAGTCAACGCCACCTCTGCGCGCCCTTAGCGGTGAAGCATCCGATCGATCAACTGCCCGGCCCCTAATATGCGCCTTAGTTTAGGATAACTGGGGTCGTTGTGTAACTCGCAGATTATCGATCGGGCGCAAACACCAGCTACACTCATGACTCGCGCGCCAAAACCGCCGCCATGGCCGGCATTACCGCCTGCAACGCCTTGACCGGTCGGATCATCACGCGAAAATTAGTGATTTTGTCGTCGGCATTCCAATGGATGATGTCGACGCCGTTCACCTGAATGCCATCCAAATCGAGCGCAAATTCCAGGACGGCAGAGGATTCACCGATCCATTCCTCGACATATCGAAAGCTCGGCGTGCCGAGCACTGCTTGGGCGGCCGACAGATATTTGATCGTGATTGCCTTGCCCAGTTGCGGACTATGGACGGCGGGGGACTGAAAGACGCAGTCATCAGCAATCAAATCATGCAGACCGTGCGGGTCGCGTGCCTCCATCAGCCGATGCCAGTGATCGATTGCCGCCGCCATGCCGCCCTCCCCGAATTTTCCCCATCACGCTATCAGCTTCGCCGGGCAGCACAAGCATGCTTGCCCGATCCGTCGCCGTTCCCTACCTGTTCACTGATGAGTCTCCCCGCTGAAACCCCACAAGACCCGCCCTATATCCGCGGGCTCAATCCACCGCAACGCGAGGCAGTGCTGACCACCGAAGGCCCCGTGCTGGTGCTGGCGGGCGCGGGCACCGGCAAAACCGCGGCGCTCACCGCCCGCCTCGCGCACCTTCTATACACGCGCAAAGCCTATCCCAGCGAAATTCTGTCGGTCACCTTCACCAACAAGGGCGCGCGGGAAATGCGGCACCGCGTGCGCGCCATTGTCGGCGATGTCGTGGAGGGGATGCCGTGGCTGGGCACCTTTCACGCGATCGGGGCAAAGATGCTCCGACGGCATGCCGAACTGGTCGGGTTGCAATCGAATTTCACCATTCTTGATACCGATGATCAGTTGCGGCTGCTCAAGCAGCTGATTGTCGCCGCCGATCTCGATGAGAAACGCTGGCCCGCCCGACAATTGGGCGGGATAATCGATGGCTGGAAGAATAAGGGGCTTACCCCGGCGGATATCGATGCAGGCGAGAGCGAAACCTATGCCAATGGTCGCGGGAAGGAGATGTACGCTGCCTATCAGGCGCGGCTGATCGCGCTCAACGCCTGCGATTTCGGCGATCTGTTGCTGCACATGCTGACCATTTTGAAGCGCGACCGTGAGGTGCTGAGCCAGTATCAGCAACGCTTCCGCTATATCATGGTCGACGAATATCAGGATACCAACAGCGTCCAATATCTCTGGCTCCGCTTGCTCGCGCAGGAGCGCAAGAACATCTGCTGCGTGGGCGATGACGACCAGTCAATCTATAGCTGGCGCGGCGCACAAGTGGAAAACATCCTGAAGTTCGAAAAGGATTTTCCGGGCGCCAAGGTCATCAAGCTCGAACAGAATTACCGCAGCACGCCACACATTCTTGCCGCTGCATCGGGCGTTATCGCGAATAATTCAGGCCGCCTTGGCAAGACGTTGTGGACCGACGAGTCGGAGGGCGAAAAGGTCAAAGTGCTCGGGATCTGGGACGGCCCCGAGGAAGCGCGGCGCGTTGGCGAAGAAATCGAGTCCGCGCAACGCAGCGGCAAATCGCTCGATGAAATAGCGATACTCGTTCGCGCGCAGCATCAGACTCGTGAGTTCGAAGACCGCTTCATCGCGATCGGCATGCCCTATCGCATCGTCGGCGGGTTCCGCTTCTATGAGCGCGCCGAAATCCGCGACGCGCTCGCTTACTTACGCGTCGTCAGCCAGCCCGCTGACGATCTCGCCTTCGAACGGATCGTCAACGTCCCCAAGCGCGGGCTCGGCGACAAGGCAGTCCAGAAGGTCCATCTGCTCGCTCGGGCGGAGGGCGTGCCGCTCACCACCGCTGCCGCGCGCATCCTCGATACCGATGAACTGACCCCACAGGCCCGCAGGTCGCTGAGCAATTTCGTGATCGACATGGCCCGCTGGCGCCAGATGGCCGCCGACCTGCCCCATCCCGAGCTCGCCCGCCAGATCCTTGACGAAAGCGGCTACACCGCCGTGCTCCAGTCGGAGAAATCGACCGAAGCCTCGGGCCGGCTTGAAAACCTCTCCGAACTCGTCCGGGCAATGGAGGAGTATGAGACCCTCGGCGCGTTTCTGGAACATGTCAGCCTGGTGATGGATAACGAGGCGCAGGCTGAGGACGCCAAGGTCACGATCATGACGATCCATGCCGCCAAGGGGCTGGAATATGACACCGTTTTTCTGGTCGGCTGGGAAGAAGGGCTGTTCCCCTCCCAACGCGCGATCGATGAAGGTGGGCTCGCTAGCCTGGAGGAGGAACGCCGCCTCGCCTATGTCGCGATCACCCGCGCCCGACGCCGCGCGATCATCCTCCATGCCGCCAATCGCCGCATCTATGGCCAATGGACATCAAGCATCCCCAGCCGCTTTGTCGGCGAATTGCCGCTGGCGCATATCGACACCGAGAGCAGCATGTCGGGCGGCGAAAGCCTGTGGCGGGCCAATTGGTCCGAGCGGGCTGATCCCTTCGCGGACGTTGCGCGCGGCACCGGCCGCGGGCCCGGCTGGCAGCG
Source organism: Sphingomonas sp. (assembly GCA_019747165.1). Lineage (GTDB taxonomy): Bacteria > Pseudomonadota > Alphaproteobacteria > Sphingomonadales > Sphingomonadaceae > Sphingomonas. The sequence goes on from JAIERC010000256.1 coordinate 12,058, forward strand.
CGCGGCGGGCCTCAACCCTGGCGGGGGCTTCACCAGCCGCACCTTTGTTCGCGAACCGTCAAGGGTCGTCGAAGCGCGTGCGATTGCAGTCAGCATCGGCAACAAGGGCCGCGAAGACGTGTCCCTCGGCCTGCGGGTGTTCCATCAGAAGTTCGGCTATGGCGTTATTGCCGAGATTGAAGGCAACAAGCTCGAAATCGATTTCGAGATCGCCGGGCGCAAGCGCGTGATGGATAGCTTCGTTACAGTCGGCTGAGCAGCACCGTTGCCTCAACCACAATCGTTGCTCGCGCGCAGGCCCCGGATCAATCCCTCAGACGCGATCGACCATCATCAGTGTCACACCGGCATAGCGCGGCTCGATAGGATTAAACAGCTCGATTGGTAAAAACGAGCGGTCAGTCAGCCTGATTTCACCAAGGCCGCTCAGCCGGTAAGTGCCCAATTTCAGCTCACGCGGCGGCTTGCCATCGCGCTCAACCGCGACTGCATCGATGTGAAGCTCGTCGTGCTTGGTATACATGATGTGCGGTGCCAGCGTCACCAACCCGCGATTATAGACCGCAGTCAGGCAAAGGCGGCGGACGATCGCTTCAAGGATTGTCGGGACCGGGCCGGTCGGGGCGTTGTCATCGCCTTGGGATTCGGGCTGCTTCATGGCGCCGTCCTAGCACAAAATGGTGCAGTGCAACAGATGGTGATGCAGGCGCATCAAACAAGTTTTGCGGATGGGCCAATTTTCAGCCAATCGAGATATCCTAGGCAACGGTTTTGCCGCGCTGATCGATACCCATGAACCGAACCGGATTGCACCGCCATGCCCCACCCGTTGATTGCCAAGCTCAACCTTGCTCCGCATCCCGAAGGCGGCTGGTACCGCGAGACCTTTCGCCAGCAAGCACCCGGCGGTGGTCGCGGACTGGCGACAGCGATCCTGTTCCTCCTTGAACAGGGGCAGCGCTCGCACTGGCACCGGGTTGATGCAACCGAGCTGTGGCTGTGGCACGCTGGCCACCCGCTGCTGCTGAAGATCGACACTGCAACGCATGTCCTGGGCGGCGCGCCGCTAGACGGGCAGCTGCCGCAAGCAATCGTTCCCGCCAACGCCTGGCAGGCTGCCGAAGCAGTGAATGGCTGGGCGCTGGTCAGCTGCGTGGTAACACCAGCATTCGACTTTGCCGGGTTCGAACTTGCCGAACCCGGCTGGTCACCCTTGGCTTAGCGTCTTCAAAATACTGCCTTCGCCGACGCTTCCTTCATCATTGCCTGGCGCACCAGCGGCACCGGTGGGCCACCATAGCTGAGGAACGCATCGTGGAAGCCCTTCCACGCCTTGGCTCCACCCCGGCTGGCCGTCCAATCCGCGCGTAATTTGCGGATCATCAGCTTGCCAAGCGTATAGTTGAGATAGGCCGGGTCATAGGTGCCACGCGCCGACTGTTGACGCGCCGTGCCCTCATCCTGATGGCATTCGGTCACGAACAACTGCCGCGACTGCTCCTGCGTCATCGTGCCGGAATGCAGCCGGATCGCCGACAGGAACCGGCAATCGCGCAGCAAGGCGTTTCCAAGCTGGCCGATATGCGTTTCCGGATCGCCCTTGTTCAGGCCGGCTTCCCACATCATTTCCTCGGCATAATGCGCCCAGCCCTCGGCAAAGGCATAGC
>JAIERC010000014.1 GCA_019747165.1 Sphingomonas sp.
GACCGATCGATCGAAATAGCCGCTGTCGCGCGCATGCGCCGCGCGGCGCTGCGATTCGACCGCAAAGGCATCGACATCCTCGCGGTCCCAGCCCTCGATCGTCGCGATCAGATCGGCACCCACGCCCTGCGGCGTCGCGGCCTGGCCCATCAGATACTCCGGATCAAATACCACGACCCCGCCATCCGAGCCCATCGGCACGCGCGACATGCTCTCCACGCCGCCGGCGACCACCAGTTGCTCCCAGCCCGAAATGACCTTTTGCGCGGCGATGTTGACCGCCTCCAGCCCGGAGGCACAGAAACGGTTGAGCTGGACCCCGGCGACGCTATTGTCCCACCCTGCATATTGCACCGCGCATTTGGCGATGTTGGTGCCCTGTTCCTTCACCGGCGTGACGCAGCCCAGGATCACGTCATCGACGCAGGCCGTGTCGAAATCATGCCGTGCCTGCAATTCGTTCAACAGCCCGGCGGCGAGCGCGATCGGCTTCACTTCATGCAACGTGCCGTCGGCTTTACCCTTGCTGCGCGGCGTCCGGATCGCGTCATAGATATAGGCGTGGCTCGACATCATCGTCCTCACGGGGCCGACCGGACAGGCGGCATGAATAGGCCATTGGGGTAGCAGCCCCGCACGGTGGCGTGGCTGGCAAACCACGCCAATGATGCCGGGATTTCGTGCCGCCAAAAGACTCTCGGGATCGCGCCACCGTCGCCGAACCGGCCCCTTGCCTTCCGGCTCGCCTGCATCGCCAACCCCGTTCGGGCTGAGCGAAGTCGAAGCCGATGCGCTGCGCGTGCCCTTCGACTGCGCTCAGGGCGAACGGAACGGTGAACGCCGTAAGAACGCCCCCTAAAGCGCCGTCGGGATCGCGCTGAACGCCATGCCCTTGTCCACCCGCGGTTCGGGGGGCAGGCCCAGCACGCGCTCGCCGATGATGTTCCGCAGAACCTCGTCGCTACCGCCTTCGATCCGGTTGCCGATCACACGCAGGAAGGCGAAGTGCAGCCCCATATCCTGCCCGCTCGCCAATGCACCGCCGCCCATGTCGAGCAGATCGAGCATGTCGGACAGATATTGCTGGCGCTGCGCCGCCAGCATCAGCTTGCCCGCCGATGCTTCCGGCCCCGGCGTCTTGCCCTGCGAAATCGCCGATTGCAGGCGCAGACTGAAATTCTTGAGGCCCCGGTGCCAGACATACCAATCGGCGAGCAAGCTGCGCACCGCGCCATCGTCAATCGCCATGCCGTCGCCGCGCGGGGTTTCGCGGGCGATCCGCCAGACATCGTCGAAATTGGTCGGGAATACGCTGGAAATCGCCGCGCGCTCGTTCATCAGCGTCGTCAGCGCGACCCGCCAGCCATCGCCTTCGTCGCCAACCCGGTTGGCGTCGGGAATGCGGACATTGTCGAAAAACACCTCGTTGAAATCGCTGCCGCCCGATGCCTGCTTGATCGGCCGCACCTCGACCCCCGGCGATTTCATATCGAGCAGGAAGTATGTCAGCCCCTTGTGTTTGGGGACGGTCGGGTCGCTCCGGGTGACCAGAATCGCCCAATCGGCGAAATGGGCATAGCTGGTCCACACCTTTTGCCCGTTGACGATCCAGTCATCGCCATCGCGCACCGCGCGGGTCTTGATGCCGGCCAGGTCCGATCCGGCGACGGGTTCGCTGAACAATTGGCACCAGATTTCCTCACCGCGCGCGATGCGCATCAGATGACGGTCCTTTTGCGCCTGGGTGCCACAATGGATGATGGTCGCCGCCGCCATGCCGATCGTGATGCTGTTCGCGACCGATAGCATGCTGATGCCCGCCGCTTCCTCCTCTTGCGAGAAGATCACATTCTGAATGGGCGTCGCGTCCTGCCCGCCATATTGCTTCGGCCAGTGAAGGCAGCCCCAGCCCGCTGCTTGCTTGATCCTCTGCCATTCACGGATCGTGTCGAACCCGTCGCGGACGCGCGGAAAATTGCGGAAATCGAATTTATTGGCAGCGATCCAGGCGCGCGCCTTGGCGCGGTAGGCGGCCTCTTCGGGGGTGTCGTCGAAGTTCATCGTGTGTCCCTTCCCTCAGGCCGCAACGCTGTTGCTGCGTTCAAGCAAATGGATCAGTTGCTCGCGCCAGCGCGCCGGGCCGCCGATGATCCCGGCCAGCAACCGTGACCGGCGATAATGGAGATGCGCGTCGAGATCCCAGGTGAAGCCCATGCCGCCATGGACCTGGATATTCTCCTTGGCGCAGTTGAAATAGGCGCGCGTAACCCCGATCATCGCCACGGCGGCAGCCTCGTCCAGACTGGCATCGTCGGTAGAAAGCGCCCAGGCCGCATAGAAGCAGTTGGAGCGGGCCAGCTCCAATTCCGAGAAAAGATCGGCCAGCTTGTGCTTGATCGCCTGGAATGAGCCGATCGCGCGACCAAAGGCGAAGCGCTCCTTGGCATAGGCAACGCCCATCGCGAGCGCCGCACCCGCCCCGCCGAGCTGCTCGAACGAGAAGAGGACGGCTGCGCGATTGAGCAAGGTCTGGAGGGCAGCCTCGCCGCCCGCCAGCTTCTGTGCAGCGGCATCGGTGAAGGTGATGCGCGCCAGCTTGCGGCTGTCGTCGATCCCCGGCTCGACCACGCGGGCAACGCCGGGCTGGTCCAGCTCGACCAGATACAGGCCAAAGCCATCCGCGCCATTGGCCGCGACGATGGCGATATCGGCCGCCAGCCCATCGAGCACCGGCCATTTGGTGCCGTTGATCCGGCATGCGTCACCCGCGTCCGATGCCGTCACCTGCAGCTTACTCCACGACGGCGAACCTGACCCTTCTGCAAGTGCCAGCGCACCAACCGCTTCTCCGCTTGCAAGTTTCGGCAGCCATGCCTGTTTCTGCTCGGCGCTCCCGAAGTGCAGCAGCGCCTCGGCCGCCAGATAGATGCTCGACGCGAACGGCACCGGCGCGAGCGCCCGGCCAAGCTCCTCGGCGATCACGCAGAGTTCGAGGTAACCGAGCCCCAGCCCGCCAAATTCCTCGGGGATCGCTACTCCCGCCCAGCCCAGCGCCCCTATTTCCTGCCACAATGCCGCATCAAAAGGCTGATCGGACTCGAGCACGCCGCGCACCACGGCGCTGGTGGATTTGTCAGCGAGGAAGCGCCGCACCTCGCCGCGCAGCATGTTCTGTTCTTCGGAAAAGTCGAAATTCACTGCGTCCAGCTCCCATCCGCCTGTCCAAAGGCCACGAAAATTTCACCGTTCGGGCTGAGCGAAGTCGAAGCCCAAGCGCTGCGCTTGCCCTTCGACTTCGCTCAGGGCGAACGGCGGTTGCTCTGAAACCTGCTTACAACCCGTCGATTTAATCGATCTATGAAACGCCGCCCCCGCCGTCGCTGGCGAAACATGACGACCCACCAAGGGAATCGCGACAGAGCCCACGCCGCGCCTAACAGGTATCGATATTCGACGCTCCTTGCCTGTTCCCACGCCCGTTCGGGCTGAGAGAAGTCGAAGCCCAAGCGCTGCGCTTGCCCTTCGACTTCGCTCAGGGCGAACGGCGGTTGGGATTTATACGCCCGCGCAACCCGACATCATAAGCAAGCTTTGAAGCGCCCTTACCAAGTGTCAATATGGCTGCGTTTCTTGGCCGTTCGCAGCCCCGCTGGCGGGCGTGAGCGCAGCGCGCTCATGATCCAGCGGCGGCTGTCGGCGGGGTCGATCACATCATCGATCTCGAAATGTGCGGCGGCATTGGCGGCCTTGCCAAAGGCATAGGCGGCAGCGACCTGCTTGCGATAAAAGGCCTCGCGCGCCTCCGGGTCCTCGATCGCTTCCAGCTCCTTGCGAAGCCCAAGCTTGATCGCGCCTTCCAGCCCCATCCCACCAAATTCGCCATTGGGCCAGCTAACCGTGAAGGCCGGGATTTTCGATTGCCCCGCCAGCATCGCCATCGCGCCCAGCCCGTACGCCTTGCGCAGCACGATCGCCATCACCGGAATGCTCATCCCCGCGGCCGTCACGAACAGCCGGGCAAAGCGGCGCACCGTCGCGGTCTTCTCGCTTTCCGGCCCGACCATGAAGCCCGGCGTGTCGCACAGCGACAGCAGCGGAATGTCATGCGCGTCGCACAACTGCATGAACCGCGACGCCTTGTCGGCGGCAGGCGCATCGATCGCGCCACCCAGATGCAGCGGGTTGTTGGCGATGATGCCGATCGGCCGACCCTCGATCCGGGCAAAGGCGGTCAGGATGCCCTGGCCATAGCCTTTGCGGATTTCCAGCACGCTGCCAGTGTCGGCGAGCCCGGCGATCACGCTGCGGACGTCATAGGCGCGCACCCGGTCTTCAGGGATCAGGCGGCGCAGGATACGCTGGTCGGGCGCTTCCCACTGCGTCTTGGTGCCCTGAAAATAGGAGAGATATTGCCGCGCCACCGCGACCGCCTCCGCCTCGTCCTTCACCGCGATGTCGACAACGCCATTGGGCACCTGCACCGACATCGGCCCGACCTCGTCGGGCGCATAGACACCCAGCCCGCCGCCCTCGATCATCGCCGGGCCACCCATGCCGATCGTGCTGTTCTCGGTCGCGATGATCACGTCGCAGCAGCCAAGGAGCGCCGCATTGCCAGCAAAGCACCGGCCCGAATTGATACCGATGAGCGGCACCAGCCCGCTCAGCCGCGCGAGGATCTGGAACGAGGGCACTTCCAGCCCCGTGACCGCGACAATATCGATGTCGCCCGGCCGTCCGCCGCCGCCCTCGCTGAACAGGATCACCGGCAGCCGCTGCCGCTCGGCCAAGTCGAACAGCCGGTCCTTCTTGCGGTGGGTGTGGTGACCCTGGGTGCCCGCCATCACGGTGTAATCATAGGACAGCACCGCACATTGGCTCGCCGCCTCGCCAAAATCGGCACCGTTGACCTGGCCGATACCGGTGATGATGCCATCGGCGGGCGTGTTGCGGATCAGATCGTCGAGCGTCCGCCGCTTCTTCTGGCTGGCGATCGCAAGCGCGCCATATTCGACGAAGCTGCCCGCGTCGCACAGATCATCGATATTCTCGCGCGCGGTGCGCTGCCCGGTCTTGCGCCGCCGGGCGACGGCTTCGGGGCGCGCCTCGTCCTGCCCCAGCGCGCGGCGGGCGATCAGCTCGGCGAGATCGGGGCGGATATGGTCGGGGTCGATTGCGGTCTCATCGGCCATCATCGCGCCGCTGTCGCCCTCATCGGCCTCGATCACCAGCAAGGGCACATCGGCCATCACGATCTGGCCGACCGTCACGCCGATCTGCACGACGATCCCGGCGCGTGGCGCGGTGATGGCGTGGACCATCTTCATCGCCTCCATCGTGGCGAGCGTCTGGCCGCGTTTCACCCGGTCACCGGGTGCGACCTCCAACCCGACGATCAGCCCCTGCATCGGTGCTTCGACCAGCATTGATCCCGGCGAGAGATCGATATCGAGCACCGCCCCCGTAGCCGCAGTAGCGGTATCCGCTTCGGGTGCGTGGCGCGCCTTCACCTGCGCACTGGCCGACGCGACCAGTTCGGGCAAATGATCGTCAACGAACCGGGTATAGACCCCGCCCGCCGCCAGTTCGGGCCGGGCGAGCAGCGCCTGCAGGAAGGTGATATTGGTCTCCACCCCGGTGATCCGGCAATCGCCCAGCGCCCGCCGCGCCTTGGCCAGCAGCGCGGCAAAATCATCGCCCGGCACATGCACGATCAGCTTGGCGAGCAGGCTGTCGTAGCGCGGATTGATCGCATAGCCGGCATAGCCATAGCCATCGACCCGCACCCCGCGCCCGGACGGCAGCGCATAGCTGCCGATCACGCCAAGCGACGGTCGCGCCTCGCCCGCCGCCGTCATCACTTCCATGTTGATCCGCGCCTGCAGCGCAAAGCCGCGCGGATTGACCCGGCGGTCGAGCCCCAGATCCCCAAGCGTCGCGCCCGCCGCGATCAGCAGCTGGGTCTGGACCAGATCGACGTCCATCACTTCTTCGGTAATGGTGTGCTCGACCTGAATGCGCGGATTGGCCTCCAGAAAGAAGAAATCGGCGTCATCGGGTCGATCGCGCATCCCCTCTGCATCGACCAGAAATTCGAAGGTGCCGATGTTGCGATACACCGCCGCGCTCGCCAGCCGCACCGCCGCTGCCGTGATCTTGTCGCGCAGCACTGGCGAGAGATCAGGGCATGGCGCAATCTCGATGATTTTCTGGTTACGCCGCTGAAACGAGCATTCGCGCTCGCCCAGATGGATGACCCCGCCCTGGCCATCGGCAACGATCTGCACCTCGATATGCCGCGCGCGCGGCATGAAACGCTCGACGAACAGCGCGTCGTCACCAAAGGCGAGCCGCGCCTCGGCCTGACAGGCGGCATAAGCATCGGCGATGTCCCCGACTGCCGAGACGATCCGCATCCCGCGCCCGCCACCGCCCGCGACTGCCTTGATCATCACCGCCGCGCCCACGCCGAGGCCAGCGTAAAAGGCCTGCGCCTCGGCCAGCGTCACGCCGCCCCCGGAACCCGGCATCACTGGCACGCCGCTCCTCTCGGCCAGCGCCCGCGCATTGGCCTTGTTGGCGAACAGGTCGAGCGCGTCGGCAGACGGCCCGACAAACACGATTCCCGCCGCCGCGCAGGCGCGCGCGAAATCGGCATTTTCCGAGAGGAAACCATAGCCGGGATGAACCGCATCGCACCCATGGGCCAACGCAACGGTGACCATCTGCGCGATATCGAGATAAGCCGCCGCTCCTGTCCCGGGCAGCTCAGCGCTTGCGTCGGCCTTGAAGCAATGCAGCGACTGGGCGTCGTCCGCACTGTGGACCGCCAGGGTCGCAATGCCGAGATCGCCGGCCGCCGCCGCGATGCGGATCGCGATCTCCCCCCGGTTGGCGATCAGCAGTTTGGCAATGGCCATGTTATCTTGTCATCCCCTCGCGTCATCCAGACCATAGGCCAGTAGCGCCGCTTCGCTATCCAGATTTTCGACGACAAAGGCTTGCTCGCGCAGCACCATGCTGGGGCGGGTGTCGCGGGTGTAGGTCGGCCAATGCGGCAGATCGCCGCCATTGGGGTCGCCGGTTCGCATGAAACGGGCGAAGCAATCGGTCCACAAATCCATCAGCTTGCGGTTGACATCATTGTTGGGGTGGAAGCCCAACATCGCCCCTTCCGCCACCTCCTCGTCATCGAAGAGGTTGAAGGAAAACGGCATGTCGCTGGCGTGGGTGGGGCCATATTCATGCTCGGTCGGCACTTCGAAACTGTACACCCAGGCGGGCACGCCGATCGCCGTACAGGCATCCGCCGCACGCACGGTGGGCGATCTGAAATAGTCGAACCACAGCCGCGTCATCCGTTCGCGCAAACTGCCGCCCGGAATCAGCGTATCAAGGAACCGCATATAGCGCTCGCCATCCCCCGCGCCGATCGTCACGGCAATCCCGGCCAGAATCTGCTCCAGCCCGTCAAGCCCCGCTTCCTCGACAGCTGGGGTCAACATCGTGCCTTCATCGATGCAAGCACCGATGATCAGCGGCACGGGGTTCACGCGGTTGCGGATCGCCTCATGGCACGGAGCTGCGATGACGGTGCCGTCGACGGCGGTGACCGCCGCCATGCTGCCCTCCGACTGGAGTTTGAACAGGTCTTCGCTCGACAGGTCACGGAGATAATCGAAGAACCCGCCCTCGCTCATGCCAAAGGCCGCCGCAAAGGGCGTGATGAAATCGGGCGCGCTGGGGGCAATTTCGCCGGGGCTGAAGGCGATCGCCTTGTGAAACAAGCCCCTGGCGCGGGGTGCCCCCATCAGCGCGATCACCGATCCGGCCCCCGCGCTCACCCCACTGATCGTGACATTGTCCGGATCGCCGCCATAATCCGCGATATTCTCCGCGATCCAGCGCAGGGCGGCGATTTGATCCTGAAAGCCCAGGCTGCCACTGCCGACATAGTCTGGCCCGAACCGGCTGAGGTCGAGGAAACCGAAAGATCCCAACCGGTAGTTGATCGCCACCATCACCACATCATGCTTGCGCGCAAAAGGCGTGGGATCGAAATCATTGGCCGACCCGACGGTAAAGCCCCCGCCATGGATATAAACCTGCACCGGCCGCCGCTTGCCGGCGGCGGCGGGGGTGTGGACGTTGAGGTAGAGCATGTCCTCGCTCATCGCGCCGGGGATGTCGCCCCGGCGCAGCGATTGCGGGAAGGGCAACTGGAAGCTGCGATTGGGATGCTGCGTCGCGTCGAACACGCCCGACCAAGGGGATGCCGGGGCAGGCGGCAGCCAGCGTCGCTCGTCGACCGGCGGCGCGGCATAGGGCAGCCCTAGAAACGACATCGATCCGGGCCGGTCGATGCCCCGTACCTGGCCCAGCCGCGTGTTGATCGTCACCATCGCATCAGCTCCCTTCGCCGAAACCGTCGAAGAAACCGCCCGCGCTCGCCATGGCAACGCGCGCCAACCCCGCCAGCAATTCAGGACGATGGCCGCCCCGCATGGCATGAAATACCAGCCAATTTGTCCCGTTTCGCCCCGGACGAACGCCCTGCCCATCCTATAGGCGAAAGAGAAACAGGGGAGGACCAGATGCCGGGCTATACGCGCGAAACGATCAAGGCCGTGATCGGCACCGAAGTCGGCCTGTCGAAATGGATCACGATCGACCAGAGCATGATCGATCGCTTTGCTGACCTGACCGATGACCACCAGTTCATCCATGTCGATGCCGAACGCGCCGCCAAGACGCCAATGGGCGGCACGATCGCGCACGGCTTTCTGACGCTGTCGATGCTCGGCGGGCTTGCCACCGTCGCCGATATCGGCATGGCCGGTGCAACGATGGGCTTCAACTATGGCTTCAACAAAATCCGCTTCATCAGCCCCGTCCGCTCGGGCAGCCGGGTGCGCGCGCGCTTCACGCTGATCGATATGGAGGAGCGCAGCCCCAATCAGTGGATGGCGACGATGGGCGTCAGTGTTGAGATCGACGGGCAGGACAAGCCCGCGCTCACCGCCGAATGGCTCACCCTGACCATTACTTCTGCATAACCCGCAACCAAGCGAGACCAGCCATGTCGATCCGTTATGACAACCGCGTCGTCATCATCACCGGGGCCGGGGGCGGCCTGGGCCGCGAGCACGCGCTCCAGTTCGCAGCACGCGGCGCGCGCGTCGTCGTCAATGATTTCGGCGGTGCGGTTGACGGCGTCGGCGGATCGTCCGAACCTGCCGAGCGGGTCGCGGCGGAGATCATTGCGGCGGGCGGCGAAGCGATCGCGCACGGGGCAAACGTCACCAATCCCGATCACGTCGCCGACATGGTCGCGCAGGCGATGGCCAAATGGGGCCGGGTCGATATCTTGATCAACAATGCGGGCATTTTGCGCGACGCGAGCTTTGGCAAGACCACGCCCGAGTCGTTCCGCGCTGTTACCGACGTCCACTTGCTCGGATCGGCCTTCTGCGCGCTGGCAGTGTGGCCGCATATGCGCGCAGCCGGCTTTGGGCGGATCGTGATGACCAGCTCGTCATCGGGCATTTACGGCAATTTCGGCCAGGCCAATTATGCATCAGCCAAGATGGGTGTCGTCGGGCTGATGAATGTGCTCCATCTGGAGGGCGCGAAGAACAACATCCGCGTCAATACCCTCGTCCCCGCCGCCGCCACGCGCATGACCGAAAATCTGACGCCGCCCGCGATCCAGGCGCTGATGAAGACATCTTCGGTCACCCCAGCGGTACTGTTCATGGCGAGCGACGACGCGCCGTCGCGGGTCATTCTCGCGGCAGGCTCAGGCGGCTATTCGCGTGTCTATGTGGTCGAAAGCGAGGGCATTTTCCTCCCTGCCGATCAGCAGACCCCCGAAGCCATCGCCGCCAATTTCGACGCGATCTGCGACAAGGCGGTGCTGCACGAATATGGCGACGTCGGCGGCCAGACGATCAAGTTTTTGAAGAAGGCCGCCGCCGATGCAGGGGTCGATCTGAAACTGTCGTCGGGCCAGTAAGCCCCTATTTCTTCAACAACGTCGCAAAGATCGCCAGCGCTTCGGCCGACGCTGATCGTTCGGCGATCCGGCGAAATTCCTCAGTCACGCGATCGGCGAGCGGTTCGGTGTCGCGGCGGAGCAGCCGCTTGGTTGCCTGCAACGCGATAGGCGGCTTGGCGGCAAGCGCGGTGGCGATCGCCATGCCCCGCGCCGCGCCTTCGCCAGCGCCAACGACTTCGGATACCAGGTCAAGCGCCAGCGCCTCGGGTGCCTCAATGCGTTCGGACGTGAAAAGGATGCGCGCCGCCTTGAGATAACCAACCCGCTCCTTCAGCAGCAGCGACGATCCCGCCTCTGGCACCATCGCCAGGTCGACGAAGGGGAATTTGATGCGCGTATCGGGTTCCGCCACGATGAAATCGAAATGCAGCAGCATCGTCGCGCCAAAGCCGACGGCATTGCCCTGGATGCAGCCGATGATCGGCTTGTCGGTTTCCATCAGCACATGGACGAGATCGATGCTCGGTGTCTTGCGCCCGACGATGGTTTGCGGATCGAGTCCGGTCTTCTCCACCACATCGCCAAAGCGCTGGAAATCGCCGATATCATTGCCCGCGCAGAAATCGCGCCCCTCCCCCCGGATCAGAATGACGTTGATGCCGTCATCGGCCTGATAGGCGCGCAGGGCATCGGCGATCTCGCCGTACATCGCCGATTTCAGCGCGTTGCGGCTTTGCGGCCGGTCGAGCACGATGATGCCGATCTTCCCGTTCTGTTCGCGGCGGATGAAACCCGTTGGTTCGGTGGCGGTCGCTACCGCCTGCGTTGCCCCGTTCATGCCAGTCGCTCGATGATGATGGCGGGTGCCATGCCGCCGGCCGCGCACATGGTGACTAGGCCGTATCGCCCGCCCGATCGCTCAAGCTCGTCAAGCGCGGTGCCGATCAGGATCGCGCCGGTCGCGCCGATCGGATGGCCAAGCGCGCACGCACCGCCATTGATGTTCACCTTGGCCCGATCGAGCCCGAGATCGCGGATGAACTTCTCTGCGACGACCGCGAAGGCCTCGTTGATTTCCCAGACGTCGATGTCGTCCACCGTCAGCCCCGCTTTGGCCAGCACCTTGCGCGCGGCGGGCACTGGCGCATTGAGCATCAGCGTCGGATCATCACCGATATTGGCATAAGCGACGACGCGGGCGCGCGGCTTCATGCCGTGTTCTTTCACATAGGCTTCTGATGCCAGCAGCACCGCCGCCGCGCCATCGACCACGCCCGAACTGTTGCCGGCGTGATGCACGCCGGTCCAGTCGAGATCGGGATAACGGCGCTTGATCTGCTTGCGGAAGCTGGTGCCCGCCTGATCGACATCGGCCACCAAATCGAACGAGGGCTTGAGCCCCGCTAGCGTCTCGGCGGTGGTTTGCGGGCGGGGGAATTCCTCGCGGTCGAGCGCCACGCTGCCGTCTTCGTCCAACACCGGCACCACCGATCGATCGAACCGGCCCTCGCGGATCGCGACATCGGCGCGCTGCTGGCTGGTCAGCGCCAGTGCATCGACCGCAGCGCGATCAATCCCCTCCATCGCGGCGATCGCATCGGCGCAGACGCCTTGCTGCGATTGCGGGTGAAGTTCGTCGAGCGCCTTGTTGCCGGCATTCATCCCCAGGAACGGGATGCCCAGCGCAATCTCCTTCTGGGTCACATCGCTGACGTGCGACATCATTTCGCAGCCTCCGGCGATGACCAGATCCTCCATGCCCGACATGATCGATGCGGTGGCAAAGTTCACCGCTGAAATGCCACCGCCGCAAAAGCGATCGAGCGTTGTGCCCGACGCCTTCACGTCATAGCCCGCCGCCAGCGCCGCCATCCGCCCCATGTCGAAGCCCTGCTTGCCCTTTTGCGTCGATGTCGACCAGACAATGTCATCGACATCGGTGGTGTCGAGGTCGTTTCGATGCTTCAGCGCGCGCAGCACCGTCGCGGACAGATGTTGCGGGTGGAGATGCGCCAGCGCGCCCTTGCCCGTCTTGCCGATCCCGCGCGGGGTTCGGACGGCGTCGATGATATAGGCGGTCGGCATGCGGAACTCCCCTGGGCGCGGCGATGGCAATGATCACTGTCCCTTAGCGTAGCACGATGTTTATGCGCCGTGGCCAAGCGCGACAGATCGTCCGGCAAAACCGGACAGCGCCGCGCCGCCGCCCGGGGCGATCCACCAACCGCTGCGGGCATGCCAGGGTGCCGAATAGTCCCGCCGCCGTACGGTTTCGGCGAGAAGCGGCTTGACGAGACAATTGTTCAGTGATCATTCTCTGCGCAGAGCTCTGCTAAAGGAGCCAGGGTCAATATATTATCGAAATGGGGTTGGGGAGAAACTAGCGGTGGGCGCTCTTATCGGCCGTATTGCGCGATCAGAAGAAAGTGACCTGCCCTCAGCGAACGGCTGCGCGCTCGGCCCCTACTATATCCGTGGGGTGCTTCAGGGCGCGGTGCGCAAGGGCTATGCGGTCGAGGATATCCTCAAGGCCGCGCAGATCGATACCAATGTCTATACCGATCAAACGGCCCGCCTCGACGGTGAGCAGTTTCAACGGCTGGTCCTAACGACACGCGCCGCGATGAACGACGAATATATGGGCTTTCTCGATATCCAGGGAAAGCTGGAGATGGGCCATATCATTGGCCGGGCGTCGTTGAAGTGCCAGACGCTGGGGCATGCGATCCGCAAAATGACCAATCTGGTCAATGCGATCCGCAACGATGTTGAAATCAAAATCCTGACCAACCGATCCGATGGCACCGTTTCCATCGTCCATCATGTGACCGGGCTGAGCGCCGATGCCGATGAGCATTTGTTTTACTGGTTGACCTTTTACTGGGCGCATAAATTCAAATGCTGGCTGATTGGTCAGCCGATCAAGCTGGTCGATGCGCATTTCACATCGAGCCGTCCGCCCAATGCGATCGATTATGATCAGGCATTTAATTGCCCCGTCCATTTCGACAGCACTGACAACCGCGTGACCTTCCATCTCCATTATATGGATGCGCCGATCGTGCGCACGGAGGTGGAGTTTTTCGAAGGATCGTTCCTCCGTGATCCGGCGGACTGGTTCAAGGTTTCGGGGACCAGCCAATCGTTTTCAGGCCGTGTGGAACAGTTGGTTATCGACTTCTATCGCGAAGGCGCACAAACGCCATCGCTGGATATTCTAGCGGATATCCTGTGCTGCAGCCCGCGAACATTGTCGCGAAAGCTCGCGCGCGAGAACGAGACTTTCCAGCGAATCAAGGACAAGGTCCGTTGCCAGATTGCCCGCAAGCTGCTGGTCGAAACCGAAATGTCGATCGCCGATATCGCTGATCGACTGCGCTTTTCCGAACCGTCCGATTTCACTCGGGCCTTTTCGTCATGGATGGGGCGCAATCCCTCCTGCTACCGAATCGATACGCGCGCGCAGTCGCTGGAGACCCAAGCGCTCTAGCGCATTTAGCGGCTCCGCCTAATCGCCTGTGCCTGATCGCCGGGGCGCCCGCCCCTTGGCGCGACGTCCCGGTATGTATGCCTAAATGCAACATCTTTTCCCGCGATGGTCCATGCGTCCCGATTTGCTGGCTTGGCTGTCATATTGCGCCATGGATTTAGCGACTCGTCATTTCCAATCTTAAAGGCGGGCACAAGGCCCACGTTCCAGGCTGTGGAACGAGAACGCCGCCTCAGACGGCACCGTTAGGGGGATGACTGATG